>NZ_JBFRHB010000012.1:0-135039 GCF_052115645.1 Arthrobacter sp. 2MCAF14
CACTCAGCGTCTTTGACGTCCGTTTTGCGGCCCGGGACGGCCTTCATGTGGGCAGCGTTGAGCAGCCAGCACTCCATCCGCTCTTCCAAGGCGTAGAACACAGGTTTCCAGTAGGTGCTGGTCGACTCCATTGCCGCCAGCGTCACGCCTTGCCCGACCAGCCAGTCCCTCATCAGCTCAAGGGAGCGGGTCATGGTCCGGAACGTGCGCGTCTCGCCGTGACGACCGCCGCCCGGCCCTGGGGTGCGCACGCACACGGTCACCGTTTTCTTTCCGATGTCCAGCCCGGCAACGCGCTCGAACATCACGTCCATCAGAATCACCCATCCTTTGAAGCGAGAATCGATATCGACGCCGCTTGGAGGATCCTCTGATCAGGACACAGACCCACGTGCTTTACCGCAACAATCCGGCACACCCACGGACCCCGCGTCATACACCTCTACGGGCTCCCCCGCACCAGTGTGCCTCGACGTCGCCAAGGGGCACCACAATTCTCACCCCACTGCACGCGGAAGGAACTTCCCCATCCGTTTACACCTCTGGCACCAAAGGCCCTCGCCGTGAGCACTGGCTCACGGCGAAGTCATGTTGTCGATCGGGTCCACCCTGATGAACGATCATGAGTGGGAAGAATTGCGAGGAATGTAAGGAGACCTTCGAGCCGTCGCGCACATCGCAGCGGTTCTGCTCAGCCCGGTGTGCCAACAGAAAGCGGGACCGTCGACGGCGGAACCGGACTGCCGGAGCGAGTCCAGCGCTGCCTTTCGCTGCGGCCCAGGACAGAGTCATCGAACCTGCAGCTCATCTTGGAAACCCGGGAGCCAGACTCATCGCCGATCTCGCCGTCAGCAAGCAGAACCAAAATTTCCTGCATGCCCACCTCCGCTCCCAATCCGCCGCCGTCGATCACCTCGAAGCCGAGAACGGTGAGCAACGGGCAACCATCAAAAGCCTCCAAACTGAGATCAGCCGCCTTAAGACCAGCCAGCGAGCCGACGCCCACGACTTGGTCCATCTCGCCAGCAGGCTACTAGCTCTCGCCCGGGCCACCGGCGCCGAACTCGACAACACCGTTATGGAACTGTTCCGCGGTCACGGCTGGATGAATACCGCCCGAAAGACAGGAGCCAAACAGCGATGACCATGTCCATCGCCCGACTCTCCGCACAGTCAGGCCTGAAATACCTCTTCAAGACCACAATGATGGACGACCTGACGACCACTCCCCCTGACGCGACCACGTACTACATGAAGGCCGGGACACCGCAAGGCCGTTGGCTCGGCTCTGGCCTGACCGGCATCAACCGCACAGCTGGGGATGCAGTTACCGAATCCGACGCAAAAGCCATCTTCGACAGTGCCATCCACCCGGACACGGGCGCTCCCCTGGGCCGTCCACACGGCCAGCCGACCGTGGTCGAAACCAAACAAGGACAAACCGAGGTGCGCCGCGCCGTCGCCGGCTTCGATCTAACATTCAGCGTCCCTAAATCTGTGTCCGTCCTATGGGCGCTGAGCCCGCGGAGCCTCCAGGACCAGATCCTTGAAACCCACCACGACGCCATCAACGCCACGCTTGACTGGTTGGAAAAGCTGGTCATCCACACCCGGGCCGGACGCAATGGGGTCGCCCACGTTGGCACACGCGGCGTCATCGCCGCGGCGTTCGACCACTGGGAATCACGCTCGGGAGACCCGCAACTGCACACCCACGTCGTCATCGCCAACCGGGTCCAAAGGATTACGGACGGCGCCTGGGTCACGGTCGATTCGCGGACGCTCTACAAGGCCGCCGTCGCCGCCAGCGAGCACTACAACGGTCTCCTCTTTGATGCCCTCAAACGGGACCTCGGCACCGATACAGATATCCGCAATCCCCTGGCAAACACCCGCAATCCGAGCGCTCAGCTCACGGGCATCGAAGACGTCTTGATCCGCGAATTCTCCAACCGCTCCCGCCTCATCGATCAGGAAACCGACCGCCTCGTCGCCGAATGGACCAAGAACCGCGGCACGAGACCAACCCCAACGCAAGCAGTCAAGCTCCGACAACAAGCGACCCTCTCCACGCGAACCGCGAAGCCGGAAACGATTGCCCCTCTGCATCAGCTCTCGGCTCATTGGCGCGAAAGGGCCTCGTCCAAGGGTTTCGACCCCCGCCGCGTGCTGGAATCCACCATCCGACGGTCGCAAACTTCTCCTTTCCGCTCGTCCGAATTCGCCGCCGACTGGGTGGAGGCTGTCGCTTCCCTGACTCGGGATCTGGTGGCAGCCAAGCGCGCGACGTGGAACCGCTGGAATCTGCTGGCCGAGGCGGAACGGGTCTGCGCCGCGATCCGCTGCCTGGCGCCGGGTGACCGCCACGCCCTGATCGACGCCATCGCCACCGCGGCTGAGGCCCGATCGGTCCCGCTGAACGAATACCGGTACAGCGTCGCCGCGGGGGCGCTGCCGGATCTTCGCCTTGGCGGACGGAGCGTTTTCGACTTCCATGGGTCGCGTCTTTTCACCGACGCGGGCACGCTCGCTTGCGAGGAGGCCGTTATGGCGGCAAGGAATGACGACGGCGGACCGGTTGTCCGCGCGTCTATCGCCACGGATGCACTCGCCGGCTACCGCCATCACGGCAAGTTCGGTTTGCACTCTGACCAGCGGGCCGCCGCCGCTGAGGTGCTGCTGAGTGGCAACCGGCTTGATGCCGTCGTCGGGCCTGCCGGGACCGGCAAGACCACCACGCTCGGCGCGATCAAGGCTGCGTGGGAGAAACAGTTCGGTGCCGGCAGCGTGACCGGGCTGGCACCTGCGGCCGCGAGCGCCGAGGTCCTTGGCCGGGAGCTGTCGATGGTCTCGGAGAATGTCGCGAAGTGGCTCTACGAGTCGGTCGGCCAGGGGGCTATACGTCGGGCAGAGCGCTTCTTTGACGTAGAGAGGCGCCTGAGCAGTGTCGTGGCTACAGGGACCGCGTTCGCACAGGAAGCGACTCGTTTGGCCGCCGAGCAGGACCGGTGGCGGTTCCATCTGCACCAGTTGGTCGTCGTCGACGAAGCCTCCATGGTCTCCACCGTTCAACTCGCCGCGCTCGTGCAACAGGCCCGGGACGCCAGGGCCAAGGTCCTTTTGGTGGGTGACCCGGCCCAGCTGGATGCCATCGACGCCGGCGGTGTTCTTGGCTGGCTGGACCGCGAGGGCAAAGCGGCGCGGCTGAGTACGATCTGGCGTTTCGAAAACGCGTGGGAGCGGGAGGCATCGCTGAAACTCCGTGCCGGAAACTTCGAAGCCATCGTCGACTACGACCGGCACCAGCGCATTCGGCACGGCACTTACCTCGACATGGTCGATCAGGCATACCTGGACTGGCAATCGGACAACCGGGCGGGTAAGTCGTCCATCCTGATTGCCGCGGACAACGACACAGTCAGCATGCTCAACGAACGCGCCCAAGCAGATCGCGTCATCCAAGGGCTTGTTGACGCCGAACACACGGTCCTCCTGAGCGACGGCCTCCGAGCAGGCCGCGGTGACACAGTCATTGCGCGCCGCAACGACCGCACTGTTGCGGACAGCAACGGTGACTTTATCCGCAATGGCGCGCTGCTCGACGTCGTACGCGTCGGGAGGCGCGATGGCTCCCTTGTGGCGGTTCGACGGGATACCGGCGCGACTGTTTCGCTGCGGCGCGATTACGTTGAGGCTTCCGTTGAGTTGGGATACGCGACGACGGCCCACCGCTCCCAGGGGATCACGGTCGACGCCGGCCATACCGTCGTGACTCAGGGCGGGCTGACGCGTGAGCTGCTGTACGTGAGCATGACTCGCGGCCGTGGAGGAAACTATGCGTATATCAGTGAGAACGACCCCGCGGATCACGAACCTCTGGATCCATCCCTTCAGGCATCGTGGCGGGAAATCCTAGGTGAAGTGTTGGAGGCCGAAGGTGCCGAACGGACCGCCCACGAAGTGCGAGAGGCCGAGCAACTGCGCGCCGATAGCCTGGAACGGCTCAGCGCCGAATACGACTACCTCGCGCAAATTGCTGCTGCCGAGGATCTGGAAGAGTTTCTCAAGACGCGCGCCCCTTCGAGGTTCGACGAGTTGCAGCGCGCCCCGTCCTGGGGTGCAACCGTGGCAGCGTGGCGCCGATCCTCGGGGATCAGTCGCGAGGGCGCCCAGCGGACAGTTGTCAAGGCTTTGGAAACGAGCGGGTCAGCCAGGGATCTGACTTCGATAATTCATTCCCGACTCCTCAATTTTGCGTCCACAATGCCCGTTAGTTACCCGCCCATCATTCCGCAGCGTGTTCACACTGGTCGGCCCGACCTCGCCGACATGATCAACCAGGTATCGGAACGGATCCGGCGCAGGGCTACCAAGGTCACGGCGACGGCCTTGATGCACGACACCGAGTGGAAGCGAAATCTCCTGCAGAACCTGTCGTCACAGGACGACATTCCTTCCGTGATTGGCAGGGTCGCCATCTATCGAGACAGGTGGGGCATCGATGACTCACCTGTCCCCCTCGGGCCTGTTCCCGGCGAGTATGAGTGGGAACGGGCATCGCAATACGAAACCATCCAACGCCTCATTAGCCGGACAGTGTCACAGGCCGTCTGGCGTCAGCAGGCTGGCATTTGGGGAGCAGACTCCGTCTACCGCGAGGCGGACCTTATGAATGTCGGTTGGCAGCTCTAAACTAAGCAAGAAGGCATCCCATGGTCTCAAACCCAGTCATCAAGCCGAAGGTTGCGACGCCCGCTCTGATTCTTGCCAGCGCCGCGGTTGCGCTTTGCGCGGCGTACTTTCTTGGAAACCTGGCTCACAGCTGGTCCCTAGATACGGCGCATATGCTCGGCTCGGCGGCTGAAGTCAGCTCCGCCGCCATCGTCGGCGCGGTCTGGCTGGTACGGTTTCGTCGCCGTCGCGCTTGGCTTGTGGAAGCCAATGCAAAGTGGCGTCACTTCGAAGATGCGCGGCGGACACACGGCACGACCACAGAAATCACGGTGCTTAGCGTCGACGCCCTCGATCCAACCGGTTCGTGGATCACTATCAATTGGAACCGCTTCGGTCACGTTCAGCCTGCATGGCTGGAGGCCCTGGCCGAACCCATCTGGGCAGGGTCGGTTCTGTTGATATCACCGGATCCGACCCAGGCAAGGCCTGGTGCGCCATGGCCGGCCGCGTACTTCATACAGGCTTCGAATTGCCATGCCTGGGCTCCAAGCAAGGAAGGCATGTCCGGACAGGGCCGTGAACCTCGCGCCAAGTCGATGAGCATCAAGTAGTTGGCTCCTCTCTTGCCCCGGCTGGGCCGAGCGCGTGAAGTACGTCCGGGCGGGGATACCATCTCCGCTTCGCGCCCCAGGAATTTCGCGACCGATTTTCTCCGCGCTGCTAGGTTCGTCAACCCACTCGACCGCCCTAGTCATTTTGTTGGCCCCCCACGATCGGATTGGACGCTTAGCCCTATGACGAGGGAAGACGAAGCACGGGCCTTTGTGGCTGAACAAGGTGGCCGAGCGGTTCCCCACTATTCCCCGCGCGGACATCGAAACAATCGTCGCCGAAGAACACTCGAACCTGAACAGCGGCCCGATCCGGGACTACGTACCACTCTTGGTTGAGCACGCAGCCAAGAGTCGCCTCAAACAACCCAACGAAATCCAATTCTCCGACGGTTAGCCGTCCGTATTTGTCGGGAACCAGCCAACCGACGTTAACGGTAGGTCCCGGAGTGCTCATGCCGTTCTTGAAGACATTTTCGGCACTCGTCCGGTCCGCTCGTCAGCTTGTCCGGAGTTCGGAGAAGTGGGACGCGCTGTCGGAGCCTTTCCTGCTGGGATGGCGGGCCGCGGCGCGCAACCTTCTCGCGGACAGCTTGGAGTCCGCGGGCATCAAGGTGTCTGCCCCAGCATCCATGGGGTGTTGCCACCCTTGAATAGGACGGGCTGCGCCGCGAGCCCCTCCTGTGTTCAGTCGACCAAGAGCTCCCGGATGTTTTGGAAGAAGCCGCCGTCGACGTCGGGCTGCGCCTTCGAACTTTCGATGGGGTCATGGCCGCCTACGGGATTGTCTCGTGCAGCTGCTTCGCTCTTAGTTCAGACGACGGGAGTTACCGTTTCGGGGCACTGCTGTCCGTCATCGTCTTTGACTAGCTCGACGGGCCAAAGGTCCCCCGCGGCGCCGCTTCACGGACGGTGTTCTCAGGTTCCCATTTATGTGTGCGGCTGTCCCTGCCCGCTTCCCTACAAGGTGGGCTGGCACTTTCCCTGGCCGAGGAGGGAGAGTCCGGTGAGGTCCCCGGCACCAAAGGTCACCACGCCTGGAATCTCGGAGGGATTCATGATCTGGCTCGGGTCATTGACATGGTCTAGGCCCACCACGTGACCGAGCTCGTGCTCGATCACCGCCCTAACCTGTTCCGTTCCGAGTTCCGCGGACATTCTTTGAAGGGCCGGGCCGTTCAGTTCCACCTGCCCGCTGACGTAGGTGAAGCCGGTATTTCCGAAGTTGACAGCTTCGCTGCCTCCCAGACCCGTGACGGTTTCCCCTTGTGCAGGATTCGTGAATTTCGGTTGTTCAGCGTGGGTCTCCCAGGCGATGAGCACAGGAGCCCAGCGGTCTCCGTATCGATCCTTCTGATATGACCGATGGTCCACGGATGGCGCCTCAGTGGTGTCGCCGTCGTTGACGAAGGTCAGTCCAGTCGCATGGGAGATCGCAGCGATAGCTTCTTGGATGAGCTCGGGGCCGACGGCCAACGAGTTGTCGGGCCGGGTGACGTAATGGATCGCCCGGCACGGATCATAGGTAACCGGGCTGCCGTCCTCACGCTTCTGCAGGAAGGCGTAAGACTTGCTGGTCACGGTCAGCGGTGCGGGCTGCCCAAGCGGGCCCGGGTTCTCCCCGATACCCGCTGGTGGATGATCCCTTACCTGGAGTGCCGCCGCGCCGGCTGCAGCGCCACCCGGATTGGCAATGCCGGTTAGTCCACCAAGCCCGTTCAGTCCGGGCACAAAGGGGCCCACGAAATAGAGCCCTGCCAGAAGCACGACGATCCCGGTGACGATCGAAACAGCCTTGGCAACCCGCCGCAGTTTTTTGGGTCGCGGGGTGGGAGCAGCCGCTTCACGCCAGGCAGTCGGGCTCGGCGTATGCTCCCCCAGCATTTCTTCAAGCTTCCACAGCGGAATACGCTCAGGCACCTTCCGTGGCTCACGTGCTGAACCGCCGATGACCCGTCTGTGGTTGTCTTCGCCGTCACTCGAATCCCCCATCGTCAGAGTGTATCTCTCAGGTAAGCGGGCATTGGGCCGACCGCAGTCGGCTTCTGTAAAAGTGTGTCCATGTTGGTGTTAGGCGGCACCTCGGCAGGGTAGTGCTGTTAGTCGAGGTCGGCGTATCGGCCTCAGGGGCCGTGCGTGGGGGCGCGCGTCGCGGGTGTTCGCGTCGCGATCGTGCGGTAGGTTGCCGTATGACTCATACGCGGCGCGGGGAATACGAATGAAGTACATCTGTGGACACAACTCATCTCGGGCCCCAGGCGATGTTCCTGCCGACGTGCCCGCATGAAGTCGGGCACTCTCCGGGAGGCGCTGATGGCAGCGGCCGCGGCTGACCGCTGGCTGAGCGCATCCGACTTAGTCGCCGTCGCACGGAGCACTGGTGTTCTTTCGGATCATCGACGGGCTAGGGAGCTCACCCTCGAAGCGATCAAAGAACTGGTTTCCGAAGGATTATTGGTTCCGGGAGCATTCGGAACCGGCCGGTATTTGCCCTGGACTCTGACCGGCAAGGATGCGCCACGCAAGGTGTCGAGAGCGAGTGGAACACGAGCGCTATGTCCCGCACATGGTTCGCGGCAAAGGCCAACCTGACCTTGTCCGAGCTCGGCAATCTTCCACAGAGATCCCCTCGCCACTCTGCACGCGAAACCATCGCAGCTCCGTCGGCGGCCACGGGCAGCGAGGCGACGGGACCATGGGTCCAGGTCACCAGGGAAACCCGCATAGCGGCCACCATACCGCCAGACTCCGTACCGCCAATGTGGAAGGGCAGCTGGCTTCGCAGGAGGGTCTGGCTCAAACGCGCCGCTGCTGTCATCGCCATCGCATCGGTCTCAGGCTGGCTCGGATGGGCCGTCATCGCGGGGATCAACCACGCACTCGCCACCCACACCAAGACCGATGGGACGGTCACGGCACACACTGTTACCTCGGCACGCCGCGATTCCTCGTGCCAACTGGACGTGGACTACACCATCAAGGGCCGCCAACTGCACAGCGTCGCCAACGTCAACGCGAACTGCAACACTCTGCCCGCGCCGGGGTTCCGGACAACTATCGACGTCAACACAGCCGATCCCAACGACGTTTGGATCGACGGCGCCAACGACGCAAACCATCCCGACCCCCTGGCCATGGGCATATTTCTGCTCATCCTCCCGACCGCAATCGCCCTCGCACTCATGAACGAGCTACGAGACTACGGCGGAATCCGGAAACTGCTCGCCTCCGGAAAGCATTGGCGGCAGGTCGAGGTCACCGTCGCCCGGAAGACCGCCGGCCGGAACGGCGTCACGATCCGCCTCGAAGCGAAGGACCCCGCAGGAAACCGGCGCTCGTTCTATATCTTCTATCGGCTCGTAAGCCCGATCGGCCCCGCAAGTAAAGGCGACAAAGTCAGCCTTAAGCTAATCGCTGACGGCAAACGGCGGGCACTCATCCAGCGGCCCGACAACGGCCGAATATGCGTGGCACGCATCAGCAGAGCCAGTTAGCCACACGGATAAATGCATCGCGTTGCAGCGTGCAATTGACGACCCCCACCCGTGTTAGACGATCTATCACTGCCTACGACTGGTCAAAGACCCGGTCGTTTCGCCACCCTGCTGCCCGAGCTCAACCGTCCAACAGCCCCGACCCCGCTTCGTTGCCGTGCCGTCGGCGGACCGTGCAATTCTGCGACAAGGATCGAGAGAAAGAATCCGATGCGCCAACATGGGGCACATCGGATCTTATCCACAACAGACGCCGTACGGCGGCCTAGTAACTCATCTCACTCCCCTGCGCTGCCCCGAAAGGGGGCACCACCACTGGGCTCTTCGTAGCAATGTTGTACACAGGTGAGGCGGCCTCCGCTGAAGCCGACGCTTGCAGGTCTGCCCCAATGCCAGCATCGGGCCCAGAAACGGCTGTGTGCACCGATCGCTGATAGGCGGCGGTACCGAAGCGCAGATCCGGCCCGATCGTGTCGGCCACGATGCGGCGGGCTTCTCGTTTCTCACCGTCTTTCTCGTAGGAACGGAATTCGAGCTCTCCTGCCACAGTCACCGGATCGCCTTTTTTCAGCGAGTTCGCGGCGTTTACTGCGAGCGCGCGGAAGGCGGAGACGTTGTGGAAGACGGGTTCACCGTCCTGCCAGGTTCCGTCGGCTCCTTGGATTCGCTGGTTGACGGCGACGCGGAGCTTGGCGTGGGCCACTCCGGACTCGCCGTAGGTGAGCTCAGGGTTGGCGACGAGGTTGCCGGCGATGCTGATCGGGATTTTGGTGCTCATTGTTTTTCCTTTCCGGTCCCAGCGGGACTCTCCCACCGGACAGATTAGAGTCAGATTCCAGGGCCCGCGATTGTGGGTCCGTCCACCAACGCGGCAGGCTGTCCCAGGCCGATGTAGGACACAACCGGGTTGAGCCGTGGGTCGGCATCGGCGGCGAGTACCTTGCCCCCGAAGCCAGGTGGATGAGTGACTTCGAGGATCCCCTTCGATGCTGCTGTGACTCGTCCGAGCACGGACTTCGCAATATCCACTCGGGAGACAGGGAGTTTGCTGTCCGCGCCCCGCGCCGGGGCCCCGTTCTCTGTCTCGATGACGGCGTCTGCCCATCCGGCAAAGTAGGAAGCCGATTGTGGTCCGCGGTCGATCCCATGGGCCCGCAGCACCGTGTAAGCAACAGATTCGGCTTCGACTTCGGCAAGCCCTCGGTGGTCTGCACTGCTGCCGTAAAGCCGCCCGACGTCGTCGTCCGGGCCGTGCAGCAGTACGTGCCCGAGCTCGTGGGCGAGCACGGCGGTGCGCTCCTCAGCGCTCAGCCACGCTCCCACCTGGACGCGGCGTTTCGAGAAATCCGTGTATCCACTGGTGAGTCCGTACTGGGTGCTGTCGATGTGGACTTCGAAGCCATGCTTGTGTGCGACCTCCGCCAGTGAGTCAAAGAGCTCCGAAGCGTCGATGCCGGACTGAGCCACGTCCCGCGGCACCAGCAGCGGAGTCCCTTGAGTCTGCGAGACATCAAAGACGGCTTGCCCACGCCAACCGGTGATGACCGTCTTCTTTCCGTCCTCGACGGCGCCACGAGGTAGCTTCTCCCCTACCCGGATCCGCTGCCGGGTCCCGTCGGGCAGCGTGAATTCCTGCATGCGTGCCGTACGCGGAGCAATCACCCACAGGGCGTGCTCACCCTTAAGCACCGCGCGGCCGTGGCGTTCCCATTCCCTGTACCCCGCCACGAGAGTGGGTTCCTCGGTGCCGCGCTGTGCCATCTGCATCATGAGCAGGGCCACGTTCCCACCGGAGTAACGCCAGAGCGTGGCGGAAGCGTCCAGCAGCACCTGCCATTGCGACGGCGATTCGACGGCCTGTTCCAGGATCATGTGGAGGCCGTCGGTGAGTGCCACGATGCGTTCTTCCGGTGTCAGCCGCGACGTAGCGGGCCCGGTCGAACCGGCGTCTGGCCGCTTTGAACGGGGAGCGCCTTCACCTCTGGAAGCCACAACGGCCACCTCCATGCCTCTTGGAATCCACAAACGCGGATATCTGTTCATGTCCCCCTGGCGGGCAGACGACATGACTTCAGAACTCGACCCCCGGCTGATGGTGAGCTGTCTGCCATTCCATGAATCCGGGATCATCCGCCGGGAGGACTCTTGGGGTGGGTTCTTTGTGCGACTGCAGGCCGACGCACCCGGCCGTCCGGGTGTGGTTCCGGAGGCGTTCGACGGCGTGTGGGAGCCGCTCGTGAAACGCGAGAGGGCCGAAGCCGGCGTCGTCGGCGGTGTAGGACGCCTGTTCTGCCCGCTGCAGGGCGTAGAGCTCGGCGACGATCTCGGAGTGGTGCCACCAGCAGTCCGGCACAACCGACGTCGTCAGCTGATAGGTGGCGACCATCCACCTCACCCAGGCTGCGAGCGCAGCCCAGACGCTTTCGGCCTGCTGCGGGCTCATGTCCCGCCACCGGTGGGTCGTCCCGGGGGATCCGCCCGTGGCGCGGAAAGCTGAGCGGAACAGCTCGGCTGTCAGCTCGTCGTCGTCCGATCCCGCTGAGGGGATATCGAAGTATTCGACGTCGTCATAGTTCCCCATCGCTGGTCCCTTCGGCTGTCAGTTGGCGTTGTCTGTGGCCTTCGGTCAGGGCGCGTTCGGTCTCTGCCTTGGAGCGTCCGAGTTCGGCCGCGTCCTTGCGTTTGTGCCATTCGCGCAGGTCCAACAGGATCGGTCTGGTTCGCCGGCCGAGCATGAGGGCCGTGCCGACCGGCAAACGGCGGATCTCATCCAGGGCGATGACTGGGCTCTCGCGGATCTGCTCTCCGTCCTGGCGGCCTTGCGAGGACCACGAACGGGTGGTCAGCGTGAGACTCCGCTCCCCCAGCAGTCCCGCGAGCGAGCGGAGGTCGCGTTCGTCGGAGCCGCCCCCGAAGATCACCTTGATGATGGCCGAGTCCCAGATCGTCGCTGCCTCGTCGATGGACCACCCTGTCCGGGCCTGGGACAGCGACTGCAACACCACAAGTGTCGAGATGCCGATTCCGCCTCCGTCCGAAAGGGCAATGGACAAACCCGGCCACGGGGCAAGGTTGGCGATTTCGTCGAGAATCAGAGAAAGTGGCGGGTCGAGCCGGCCGCCTGGCGAGACGAACGCCATTTCCCGGGCGGCATAGTCGATGTCATCAATCAAGGCGGAAAGATAGGGTCCTGCAGCGGCGGCCCCTGCCCTTGTGCCGATCAAATACAGCGTGCCGCGATCACGGATGAATTGTTTAGGGTCGAACTCTTCCGATTCGTCGTGCGGATCCAGTGCGGCCATGACCTTCGGCGAGGACAGCGGCGCGACAGCTGCCGACACGCCGATCCAGGAGTTCGAGGTGTTCCTCGGGTCGTCTTCGAGGATTCCCATCAGGTCGGCCTGCCACCCCAGCGCCGCCCCGGGGCCGCTGAGAACCTCCAGAGCCTCCCGCGCGAGCACCGGGCTTGAGGACCAACGCCGAAATGCACGGACACCTTCGCCGCTCAATGCCGCCGCGTGGAGAAGGCACTGCAGGACGATCAGCGAGCGCTTCTGCCACGCCGCGTTCTCACCCTTCATCTCCGTATCAGCCGTGACGACCAAGGCCCGGCGCGTGGCAATATCCGGATCCCCGCAACCACGGACCGGAGACCAGCGCAACGTCGAAGCCAGCCCCGACATCCCCTGCGGATCGAACACGGTCACAGGCCTGTCCCCCGAGGCGCGGGCTTTCATCGTCACCACGAGATTGTCCGCCCGGGTGGACGTCGTCACCACGGCGCCGGGCGCGTCCAGAATGGCATTGATCACCACGTAGAGTCCCTTACCGGAACGCGGCGCCCCCTGGATCACCATCGATTCTTCAGTGGAGACGTGGATCGTGACACCGCGTGAACGGCCGAGCGTCCAGGAAAGGTCCTGAATACTCGGGTTGCTCAGCCCGGGACGGGTGAACTTCCCCCGCCGACGGACAGCTCTGGCCCCGAAGTCGTGCAGAATCTCGGAGCGGCGCGCGATGCCATCCCGGTTCAAGATCTCCTGCCGCAGCCAAGCCCCCGACTGCTTCCATCTTCGCCAGGCCCAGATCCCGCTCACCGCGAGCGCAGCAACCAGAACCAGTACCGGGCCGACCATCCACCAGACATCGCCCGTGTCGATGTCGCAGTCGGGAGTTCGGCGCACGATCCAATCGATCCGGCCAGTGAAGAGTCCGACGGCGGCCGCCGGGTTGAGCGGTGACGGCGGCGTGGTGCCGCAGCGCCAAGTGACGACAAGTCGGGCGGCTCCCTGGACCAGAAAGGAAAATCCGACAAGGCCGGAGAGCGTGACGAGTCCGGCGGTGATGAGGGGGCTGGTGTTTCCTGCGCGCGGGTGAGTGAACATCAGATCATCCGGTCGTCTGTGCCGAAGACTTCTAGCTCATCGGTGGTGACACGGTTGGCAACGATGAAGGAGCGGTTTCCGACTTTCCAGAGTCCGACGCCCTTGGGAAGGTTCTCGACGTGTTCGCATTCGGCTTCGGTCAGGCCGAGGGCTTCCTTGGTCAGGCGCATGGCGTCGTGCTTTTGTCGGTAGATGATCCGTGTGTCGGCCTCGGTGAGGAGTCCAAGGGCTTTTTGGCGGTGTCCGCTGGTGCTGTCGCCGATCTCGTTGAGGTCGGCGACCTTGTGCATGATGAGCAGGTTCGCGATCCCGTAGGTGCGGGCCAGTCGCCACTGCTCGCTCATTTTGGCCAGCATGTAGGGATCGGCGAGCATCCGCCAACCTTCGTCGTAGACTACTAGCCGCTTGCCGCCGTCGGGATTGGTGACCGCCGCCTCCAGCCAGGTCGCCCCGCACGCTGCGGCAAGTGACAGCGCCTGCTCCGAGGCACCGATCAGGGCAGAAGTGTCCATGACCATCATGGGCGCATCGGCATCGAATGCGACGGTGGAAGGGGCGTCGAACATTCCTTCCAGATCGCCGGAAACAGTGCGCCGCAGCGAATGGCTGACAGCGGTCCCCCCGTCCCTGCCGACGAGACCGAGCGTTTCCTTCGACGGGTTCAAAAGGTGGTCCAGGACCATGGGCAGCGTCGGATTCGAGTTCTGGGCCACAGTCTCCATCAGCGCCATATCCAGCGCCGTGTGCTCCACAGGACGGAGCGGCATCCCCTGCCGCATGAGCGACACCAAAGCCACCAACAGATATCGACGGCGTTGGCGGACCACGGCCTGCCACTGCGCCTCACTCAGCGCGCTGGAACGCGGGCCCGCGTCCAGGGGGTTCACCCGGGCAGTCCGCCCGGGGCCGACAGAAATGACTTTGCCGCCAACAGCGTTGGCCACGGCAACCCATTCGCCCTTGGGGTCAGAGGCTACAGCGGCCTTCCGCCCCAGCGTGATCGACCGGGCCACCAACGACTTGCCGCACATGGACTTGCCCGTACCCACTGTCCCGATGACCACGATCGACGGACCGCTTATAACGCCCTTGTCATAGAGAATCCACGGGTCGTAGGAAAAAGCCCCGGACCCGAAGACGTCCGTGCCGATGTACGTTCCTTCATGGCCCAGCCCCGATTCGGTGATGAACGGATAGGCCGCCGCGAAAGTCAGCGTGGAAGCGCGGTGTGGTGACGGACGCAGCCGATGCGGGCCCCGCAAAGAATTTGGTTCCCGGCTCCCCCAGTCCCCACTGTGTTCGTTACCGTGCAGCCGTCCGTCGAGCCTCTCTCCGAAGCTCCGCAGAGCCGACAACCACGGTCCGCTCTCCCCCGCTACATTGTGCCGACGTCGTTCCTTCCTCTACCGGCGGTTTCCACCCGACGGCAGGTATTGAACAACTTGCCTGGTCGCCTTCATCGGAGCCCCCTCCCGAACGGCAGGGCACCGGCCACGAAGGCCGCCCATTGCTGCCCGGCCAGCAACCGCAATTCAACGAAGGCCCCTGCAGCCGCCGATTCAAGCTCCTGTCTGTGTCTCGCCAGATCTTCGAGAGTGGCTGCAGTGATCGTGACGTACGCCGCGGGCCGCACATCACCGTGGCCTGCGACGATCTCTTCCTCCCGCTGGGCCACCTCCTCTTCTTCCGCCTTTTGCTCACGCGTGAGGGGCCTGTCGAACCTTGTGTTGATTCGACGCCGGGTTTCATGGGCTTCCTGGGCCGAGCGGATATCCCGCAGCGCCTCAGTTGTGGGCACTGCCCGGATCACTTCAGTCACGGTATGGCGGAAATCTCCCACGTAAATCAATGGATGAAGGAATCCCGGAAAGACCTTCTGCCGCGGCCATTCAGCGATCCAGAACGTTTGATGAAAACCGGAGTCGGTGCGCACATAGTTCCAGTGCTCCTCGACGGCCATGGGGCCTGAAGGCAGTTTGGACGCCGTATCGCTGTGGCTCTTGGGTTCGGTGGCTGGTGCCGGCGGGCGAACGGCGACTGCGGCCGGGTCGAAGGCGCCGAGTAGGACGTCAAGGATCCCGTCCTCGGGGAGCCACTCCTCGACCTTGACGTTGTGCGTTCCCAGTGCGGTGGTCATGGCCTCCACCTCCAGCCGAAGTACTCGTTCGACGCCGACCGGTCCCCCGCCGGACTCCTTGATCCGCCGTCGGGCCTTGGCCGTGTCCACGACAAGAGTCAGAAGCAGGTCGTGGCTCATCGTCGACCCAGCTGCAGAAATCAGATCCTCATACGAACGCTCGCCCCAGCTCAGTTCTCCCGTGTCTCCAATTCGATGCGGTACGGCGTGTTCGTAGAAGTCACGCAGCGCCTGCGACGGATACGGAACCGTATAGTCCTGGACGGCAATTCTCGCGACGGTGCTGCGCTGGGCCATACCTGCCTGAACACGGGACCAGGCCTGCACTGCCCAGGCCTTGTCGTCAGTGTCCAAGAGCGCAAAAGACCTTGTGCTGCACCGCAGTACCGCGATGGCCTCCTTGCCCCGGGCGTCCACGATAAAAGACTCCCCCCGCGAGGTCCGACGCAGCTCGAGGTTTCCCAATCCGCCCGGAAGTGCCAAGCGCCCCGCTAGGACAGCCCGCTCGGGCCGGACGAGAAAACGGGTCTGACTGACTAACGATCGGTGGAAGAACAGGACAGCATGGGCCGCCCATACCGGGTATGGAATCCGTGAGTACTGCAGCAATCCGAGCAGCATCAACCCGAGCCACATCGGTCCCGACGCAAATAGTCCAACCGGTCCGTTTGCCGCTGAGGCCACACTCGCCACAAGGACCCCGCACGCCAGGAGGAGCAACTGATACCACTTCAAGCCCATGAACAAGCCGCGACGTTCGTAACGAGGAAACTTGACGGCCTCGAGGGTCCGCGCATTCTCAGACACCGGATTCACCGTCCTTCGGGGGGCTGGACGATCGTTTGCGAGCGGACCGAGGGTGGCACCGGCGGTGCTATCGATGGCGAGGCTTCAGGAACGGCGGAGGAACGCGACGCTGAAGGCCTCAGTCGATCGTCAATGATGCCCTGAGTAGATCCGTGAGTCTGCGCCCCAGACGTCGCCGACGACGCGCTTGTGCGACGCGCCCGAGGCGAGGCTGGACTGGGAGCCGATGCGCCGACGTCGAGCATCAATGGGGTGTCCTTTCGGGCATCCGCTCGCGAGGTCGTCGTGCCGGTCGGCGTTCCTGGCAGCGGGACCCTAGGCGGCAACGCGGTCGTCGGAAATTGGGGGCGACTGGACGGGATCGGGCGAGTTATCGACGAGCGGGCAGCCATGCCAGCGAGGGTGAATCGGCCACCGGTGTGTCGGCTGATCTGCCTTGCCGTGAAGCTGGAGCTGCGCGAAAGGACGTGGCCGCCGCCGGCAGTTTGGGCGGCCGCCGCCAGCTCTCCACCGGCGAAACTTACAAGCCGTAAGGCCATCAGAGGAGCGCCGCACGCCAGCGTCATTCCGACGACGCCGGCAGCCAACCCAGCGAACGACTTCGACTCGGCGAAGAGCTTGATGGCAACCGCCAGAACGGTTGCGGCCAGAGGCTTGGCGAGGAGCAGCGCGACGACGATCTCGCACCACCGTCGTGCCCAGGATTTCGTCTTCTCCCACGGCATGAGCATGAGCGCGACCGGGGCGACGGCGGCAAGCACGATGAGCGCGAATGACCGGAAGATCATCGAACACATCAGAATGAAGGCCAATATCCAGACAACGATGACGGCCATCGCCGTCACGATCACTGCTCCGGCTGCACCGCTGCTCGAGCCGGGAGCCAACGACACGACGTTCCAGTCCCGTCCGGATCCCGCAGGTGCCCGCTCGAAGCCGAAGAGCCGCATGAACACCACGTAGGGATCCGTCCCCATAGAGTCGAAGATTGATTGCGACGCGGAGTCGCCAATATGGGTGAGCTCACGAACCAGGTAGATGGCACCGGCGATCATTGGAACCGCCGCCCCACCACCAACCACGGCCCTCACCAAACGGCGGGGCTGTTGGCTGATCAGACCCGACAGCAACTGAAGGATCATGGCCACGACGAGCGGCGTCATCATGACGACAACCCACCAATTCGTCAGCCCCTGCACGGCGATCCACTGCGAATCATCAACGTTCGAGACGCTGAAGGCTCCCGTGATGAACGACCAGATCCAGGACGCGATGTTCTGGAGAATATCCGCAAAAAGGGCCGTGACAGCTCCGAGGAAACCATCGTTCGCCTGAGAGACGAGCCCGCACCCAGGCGGCCACCACCCATCCAGGTCACACTGAACCGGCATAACAGATCGGACCTAGAATCCGAGCGGGAACGCCGACTGGGACCAAAGAATGTAGCCGTTGATCCCGCCCAAGATCGCAGCCACCGGACCAGTCCAGAGCAAGATCATGCCGCCCCCGGACGCCAGCCGCGACGACTGACTCAATTTGCCGGCCAAGAGCATTGCCGCGCCGACGATCGCCACGATCGCGATGACAATGAAGGCACCGACGAGGATGCCGCCGCCGATCTCCTTGAGCGAGGCAAGAAACGGGAAATTGGGATTCGGGGTGATACCAGGATCTACCGCTGCCAACAACATCGAGTGCTCCGTCCGTCGTCTTCCAGAGGAATGAGCTGTGTAGGCTCACGACTTCATGGAGACCGTGGGGTGGAACGACATGACGAGACGAGTTCGTTTTATGCATTCCAAATGCCACTTTTATCCTGTACTAATGAGTGGACTTATCAATCGCGAGCGGCCTACGCCCGGCTCTCACATAATTTGGGGAATAGTTTGAAAACGATCCGATCTCTTGGCCGTTCCACCCAGGTGGGCTTGGCCGTTTCACTGCTGCTGCTTATTTTGACGTTTACAACAGGCGCCCCCGCGGTATGGGTCCTGCTCCTTTTCCTTTTCCTCCTCGGCACGGCCTTGTACACAATGGTCACTGGACGGCGGTCCTGGGCCCACCTTCCGAGCCGCAAGATAGGCCTTGCGGCATTTGCGGGAAGCCTGGTCATCGGTTTCGTCGCTATGGGCGGAGCCGTCGCTGCCACCCCCATCGCGCCGGCTTCGCATGTGCAGCCTTCCATCTCAAGCCAGCCTTCTACCGCTCCAGCTTTAACTTCGGCAAATTCGAGCCCCTCGCCTTCAGGTACTTCCACGTCGACCCCGGCCGTTACCCCCAGCGCGTCGCCCACTCCGACACCGACGCCCTCCCCGACACAGGTCATCTCCACCGAGCCCACCACATCCGCAATTGTGCCCGTAGCGCCTGCAGTGCCCGCGGCACCCGTCGTTCCGGCAGCACCCGCAGCCCCAGCCGCACCGCCGGCCGCAGTACCCGCTGCCCCAGCAGCGCCGCCAGCTCCAGCTCCAGCAACAAACTTGGTTCAAGGGGTGATCCCTGGCGCTTTCTGCCCAAACGCCGACGTTGGAATGCAAGGAATTTCCGCCGCAGGCAATGTTTACACCTGCGGAGGCAAGGGCCCGGACAAGAATGGCCACTACCACTGGAACTCATAAGGAGAGCTCGATGGGCTTCATATTCCGCAAGAGGGTTCGGCTTGGAAAGCGGTCCTCACTCAATCTCTCAAAATCAGGCGGTTCGGTGTCTGAGAGGATCGGGGCAGTCACTGTGAATAGCCGAGGACGCATAACAGTGCGGCTGCTTCCAGGCCTAACTTTTCGTTTTGGCGGGAAACGGCGCTGACCTTCAGCCTTCTGGAGTTAGCCACAGGTCGCGGACGGGACTCCCAATGACTGATGAGTCTCAGCACAGCCACGCCGTTATGCCTATGGAACCAGATCAAAGTACGCAGTGCCCGAGTTCCAATCGACAGGATGCCGCAACGTCCCGACGGCTGGGTTAAGCGCGCTGTACATCATGCCATCACCGGCATAGATGCCGACGTGCCCCCAGTTGTTGGGACCCTGAGGGTTCTGCACCACCAAATCCCCCGGCTGCGGATTATCAGTTGGATGTCCCACGGTCCACTGATCTACACGCGGGAGGTTGATCCCCGCCTGCCTATAGATCCATTGAACGTAACCCGAACAGTCCCACGCTTTGAACGCCGTTCCACCCCACACGTATGCCCCGCCCAGCCCCTCTTGAGCAAAGTGCAGGATGTCCTTCCGGATCTGGCTCAAATTTGGCGTTACTCCCGCCGGCGCCGAACCGTTAGGAGAACTGTCGCAAGAAACCAGTGCAGCGCCACCGGCGAGCGCTTCGACGATTGCCGTTGCCTCAGGTTCCCACCGCGCGTACAGCTCAGGAAAGGCCGACACTTGAACAGCTTGGGCAGCCTGACCCTTATCGATGGATTGCCAAGTGGGGACATCAAGCAGCCCTGGCGGGCTGCCATGATTGGGACCGCTCGGTCCGCCGTAGAAGGCCCGAGCGTTGTAGTTAGGGTCCATTAGCTGCTCGATGGTCCCCCAACCAGCGGCTGGACGTTGCTGGGCGGGTGCCAAGGGAGTCGTGGTCGCTGCCGACTCCGTCATGCCGAACCAAGAGCGAAGCGGGAACGTTTGTGTTCGCCAGAACTCTTAGTCCGGATTCCTGGAGGGCCATCATGATCGCGATGATCTGGCCGTCCCTCGGCACTCCCATTTGCCTTCCGGCTGCGATGTAAATCCGGGCAACTGATACTTGTGCGTAAGTGAGAGTGGCCGGCGCCTGGCTGTGTGGCAGAATCTCAAGACCACTGGCTCCATCCGCTGGCGGCTGGCCATTGGCTATCGCACCAAACGAGCAAGCACCAGCAGCGGTCGCCGAGTTGGCGGCAAACACTGCCACACCAGCGCAAAACGCAAAGGCAAAGACCAGGGTCAGTGCCATAACCACAGCCGTCGATGCCCGCAGAATAGCGCGGCGCTTCGCCAAGCCAGCCAGAACCGTAATAACGGGCATCAGTAGACGATTCTGCTCGGCGTCGCGTAGAAGCCAACGACGACACAATGATCGATCGGCGCAGTACTGGCCGGTGGACAATTCACCATGACGCTCACGGGAGCCGCGTAGGCATTGCGGTCCGAGTTCGATTGATCCACAACGCTCAGAGTGGCTGTGCAGACGTGAAGGCCAACCCAGGGCGCCGGGTGGTCGCGCACCTTGGCCAGCTCGCCGTCGCACACAAGGGACTGGACCGTCGCCGAACGGCGCGCCCGCTCTCCCGCCAATGACGCATAGGTTCCCGCGTTGACGCCGGTCGCTTCGAATTCCTGTACAAACACCGTTAGGGGGTTGGACCCGTCCGGCAGAACGTCCCACCAGTCCCGGAGCCGGGAGTAGACCTCAGAGTACGACGCCGTTCTCGCGTCCCAGGTGTAAATCGCCGTCGCTGCCGCGGAAGCGAGCCTCCGATAGTCCGTTGTGCGTGGTTCGCCGATCCCGGGCGGAGTTTCCAACACGGAAGCCGACGTCGGCGATGCGATTGGCGAGAAGGTCGACGACGCCGCCGGGCCAGGGGTTGCCAGGCCCGCCGTCGACGGTGAAGCAGGCTCCGTTCGGGTCCCGCCCGCGGGAAGCGCAAGAATGACCATGGCCGCCACCACGCTCAGAATTGCCAGGACGACGATCCCCCAGGACCGCCGTTTCCCTGAGCCCAGCAGGACACGCCTCAGCACCAGCCCCATTTCTGCCTCCTTGTCCCCTTCATTGCAAGCAGCACCGGCTCACGACATGACTCAAGGGGCCGTTGTCATTCCATTCCGGAGAATCCTCCACGACGCCTGATACAGGCGACGTGCAAAGCCGATCTGCACAGCGACATAGCGTTCTGTGACCCCGAGCTCCGCGGCCAAAGATTCCAGGGCTCGATTTCTCTCCGGCCCACGAACACCACGACGAACGATGGTCGATGCAACTCGCCGGAGCACTAGAGTCGGCAAGCATTCAGCTGCGTACTGGCAGAGATCTTCCAAGCTGCGGACGTCTGCCGGCTCCACGTCCAGGGCGCTTTGAACAGTCCTCGCCGTCTGGCGCACCACTGTCACCGCATGCCAGCGGCGGCGATCCTGTGGCGAGGGCGGACCGTATCGACGCGGCGCAGTACGACTGTCCATCGCTAGGGCCCAAACGCTCTCGTTCACACTGGCTCGGGTCAGGGTGATGATCGCTCGCGCCCATTCCTGGTCTATTACCCCGTCAGCGCCTCTGTCCCAGTTCCGGTCAATAGCCAGGACAGCGAGCGCGTCAGATGAACCCGGGCAATCACCGCAGCTTGGTTCGACCAGTAGCGGCAACGTCTGATGGGATAGCTCACGACGAATGTGCGCGGCGCACAGGTTTCCGGTCACTCCCTGTACCCACGCCTCAAAGCGAACACCGGGGAGTTGGCGATAGTGGCCGCGTGCGACTCCATCCCAGACGGCCAACCGGATGTCTTGCATGACGTCGTCCGCATCGCACGCTCGCCCGATCCGGGAGAGGTGGGAAACGACGTAAGGTCGTACCCCCTCGACGGCCACCATGATCTGGTCAACCGGAATTGGCACAGGCTCGAGAGGCCTAGTCAGGGAAACATCAATGGTCGCTGGTGGTGTTGGTTGTTTTTCTTGGGCTTGATTCGCCCCGTCTTCGACACTCATGGTCTTCACCGCTTCGACAAAAACAGACTCCAATAGTCCGACGCGGGTACCCCCGCACATGAGGTGTCAGCCCAGAATCGACCCCACCCACAATCGCAACAAAAGCTATGCAAACTATTGTCAAAAATAAGTAAAGTATCGTCAAGACTGCGGGACTTACTTTTCCGTACGCGTTCGGTAAGAATGGTTCCATGCCAAGGATTACCCAGCCCCACGACGACGCTTGGTCGTCCGACGTCGAGGCTGCCGTCGCGACCTTTGGCAATAGGTCGCGGAACGAAATCCTCCGCTATCTTTCAGCGCACGGCCCGGCAACACGCGGAGACATCGTGGATGCGGTGAGTGCCGGCGAGCCAAGCGTGGCCAAACACCTCCTGGCCCTCGAAGAGGCTGGAGCAATCATCGTCGACGTGGAACCCGGTCGGAGGCACGGCCGCTCACCGCGATACTCGGCCAACTCTGAGCGCATCAAGGCACTACTGGCGGCTCATCTTCAGTATCTGCTGGAGGAATAGCCGCAGCGCGTTCCCCCTCCGGATGGAGTCCGATGTCCTTGTTAAGGAATTCGGAGATCGCGCGCAGGGTTTCCGGCGATACATCCCCCAAGGTCCGCGCAGCAAATGACTTAACCCGGGCTGCCCGCAAAGACTTGACGAACTCAAGCTGAGAGTCGATTCGGTTCGGCAACGCGGCGTCGCCGCCAACCAAATAGGACGGATCGACGTTAAAGATGTCGCACAGGCCGGTCAGGAGGACCGGGTCTGTGACCAGTCGGCCGGACCCTTCCTTCATGTAAAACCAGCGAGCGCGCGAAAGCTTGATTCCCCGGTGAGCGAGTTCCGATTGAACTTCCTTAAATGTCACAGGCTTCCCCCGCTCGGCAACGACGACGTCGAGCAGCAGATTTAGACGGCGAGCAAGCTGGGTCTGGGGAGACAACGAGTCAGCCCTGCTCGTTCCGTGATCCCCCATCACCCACTCCCTTCATCGTCAACTGGCAGCGTCGCTCAGCTCCGTTCGAATTCGAGCCTCTGCGTCCCAGTATTCCGTGGGTGCCATGCCCGGGCAATCAGAGTTGCAATGAGGATCTTCCATCATTACTCCGCGAAGAGTAGCCTGCATCTGTAGACCCGTCTACAGCAAGCTGATCTTCATCGATATTTTGGCTGTGGTCTCCATGTCGAACATCCTGATGAATAGAATGCGAAGTCGGATTGTCCGGTTCCTCATCAGAAACGGGCCAGCCACCAGCGCCGATATCGCTTCGGCTCTCCAGGCATCTTCGCCGACGATCCGCCGCCACCTTGAGCTAATGCGTGGTGCCGGGCTTGTGGAACGTGCAGACCAACGATTCAGCGTCCGCACTGAACTAGTCCGGGAACAAGCCACCGAAACTGCTTCCACTTTCGGCCTCACTGTCATGCCGGACAAACCGCAAATACCCATGAACGAGGGCAGAATTGCAAAGCCTTTTCCCCAGGAACGCAACAACGAAAGGATCGAGTGAACACATGAAACTCGAATTCTTCGAGCCAGCGGAGGCTGCCACGGTACTCAAGTGTTCCGAGGCCTGGCTGCGCGAAGGAGCGGCCAAAGGCGAGTTCCCCCATGTCGTTTGGGGGAAGGGGAAGATCATTTTCACCTCGGGCCATCTGAAGGAAATTGCTCAGCTGCGTGAGGTCCGGGCAAGTCCCTCGTCAACGCCCGCTCCGAGATTGATCGGGACGCGGGCCCGGCCGCAACAGAGATACTCGTAGCGCGGGAGCGACTCTAACCCCTCCAAACAATCGCAGAGCGCTCGACGGCGTCGGCCGCATCTTGGAGCGCTTGCGGCATCAAGTGTCCGTAAACCTGTTCCGTGGTGCGAGTTGACGCATGCCCCAGGCGTCTGGAGACCGTGAAGAGGGACACACCATCCTGAATCAACCAGGAGGCATGGGTGTGACGAAGGTCGTGAATTCGGGGCGACTTCGTCAAGCCGAGGGCTTGGGCCGCCTGCACTGCCGGCATCCAGTAGTGGTGCCAATAGAGCTTGTGAATGATGCGTTCACCCTTGGGCGTTGTGAACAGGAGTTCCGATCCTGGCCGACTGGCCACCAACGGAATCAGAACCTCAACCAAATGCGGGTTCAGCGAAACCGTCCTTTTCCCGGCCCCCGTTTTGGTCGCGCCGATATAGAACTCGGAGTCGGCCCCTCGCTTCCACGCCTTGTTGATCCGCATTGTTGCTGGCTTGGACATGAGATCCACGTCCGCAACCGTCACGGCAGTCGCTTCACCAAAGCGAGTACCAGTCATCACCAAGAACTCGGTGAACGCTTTGTGCCGCTCACCCATGCATTCCAGGATCAGTCCAAATTCAGCGTGCGTCAGGAAGCGCGCCTCATCCTCGGCTTTTTCACTAGAGGGAAGCTGGACGCCTCGGCAAGGATTGTCCTTCCGATAGCCCAGCATGACGGCAGTCTCCATGGCGGCAAAGATCAAACCATGGTTATTCTTGATGGTCTTGGGAGACCTACCTTTTTCCTGCATCGTCTTGATCCAGTAAGTCAGGTGCCGATAGTCGAGCTTGTCGACCGGAATATGCCCAATGACGTCAGCGATATGCAACGTCAGCATGGTTTGGTAAGTGTGCACCGTTCCGGAAGAAGGACGGACCAGAAGGTTGATGTGCTCTTGGATCACAGCTGCCACAGTCGGCGCTTTGGTCTGGTTCTGCACCATCGCATGCTGAGCGATTTCGAACGACTGGTTGTTGGCGTCCAGGAGACGTTTCAGTGTCTGCGCTTCAGCCGACGTCGAGAAGGTGATCCCCTCTTGTTTTCGCGTCTCGGGGTTGCGCCAGCGGACCGTATAAGATGACGATCCGTCCGATTTTTTGCGTTCCCAAATGCTGGCCATGCCTAAAATTCTAGGCTTCGTGTGCACAGAAAACGAGTTTCTGTGCACACTCACCAGCCCAAAACCGCTCTGACCTGCGAAAACACTGTGCCCGAGGTGGGACTCGAACCCACACACCTTTCGATACCGCATTTTGAGTGCGGCGCGTCTGCCAATTCCGCCACTCGGGCGCGGAAACACCGAAACAAGACTAACCGACGTCGGGCTCTTCACAGAACTCAACGCTCCCTGTTGCAGTGCGCGAAACTACTCTACATGCAGATAGGCTAATTTCCAGAACCGGCTCGGCGGAGCAATAAATCATACGCAGGGACCGGGTGCAACTAAGATGGTTGAGAACCCGCCGTACGTCTTGAAGGAGATCCCGTGTCAGAACAGACGGAGTCCAAGCCCGCATCCCAGCCGGCACGCCGAGTAGTTGTCGCAGAGGATGAGACCCTCATCCGCCTGGACATCATCGAGATCTTGAAGGGCGAAGGCTACGACGTTGTCGGTGAGGCCGACAACGGTGAGAAGGCTGTCCAGCTGGCCGAGGAACTGAAGCCGGACCTGGTCCTCATGGACGTCAAGATGCCTGTCATGGACGGCATCTCAGCAGCGGAGAAGATCGTCAAGGCGAGAATCGCTCCCGTGGTCCTCCTGACGGCCTTCAGCCAGAAGGAGCTCGTGGAGCGCGCCCGCGACGCCGGGGCCATGGCCTACGTCGTCAAGCCATTCACTCCGGCCGATTTGATCCCGGCTATCGAAATCGCGCTTTCCCGCCATGAGGAGATCAGGGCCCTCGAGAACGAGGTAACCGACCTTCAGGAGCAGTTCGCCACGCGCAAGCTTGTGGAGCGCGCCAAGAGCCTCCTGACCACGAAGATGGGACTCACGGAGCCGGAAGCCTTCCGTTGGATCCAGAAGACCTCCATGGACCGTCGCCTCAGCATGCGCGAGGTCGCCGAGACGATCATCAACCAGGTCAACTAGCACTCACCAGCGAAGGGCGCCGCTTCCAATGGGATAGCGGCGCCCTTCGTCGTCCCCGGATCGAGCCCCCGGACACCCGCCGCCGCGACGAACGAACCCCAAAACAAGACAAAGGAGGCCCCGCCAAAACGGCGGAGCCTCCTAAACAGAGCTAAAGAGATCAGGCCTTCGACTTGGCCTTCTTCTTTTCAGGCCACGGTCCGACCTTTTCCTTGCGGGCTGCGGCCTCTTCCACACGGGAAGTGTCCGCAAGGTCGCCCACCCTGTGGACCTTGAGCGAGTTCGTGGAACCGGCCTGTCCGGGAGGCGAACCGGCAGCGATGACCACAAGGTCGCCGTTCTCCACGATCTTCATCTCGAGGAGGCTGCGGTCCACCTGGGCCGTCATGGCGTCAGTGTGACCCACCATGGGGACCAGGACGGGCTGGATGCCCCAGGTCAGCGCCAGCTGGTTCCAAACGTGCTCCACCGGGGTGAAGGCGAACACCGGCTTGACGGGACGCAGGCGGGACAGGCGGCGGGCAGAGTCGCCGGACTGGGTGAAAGTACAGATGTACTTTGCGTCCAGCTGGTCGGCGATTTCGACAGCGGCACGCGTGATGGCGCCACCGCGGGTCTTGGGCTTGGTGCCGAGCGGAGGAACGCGCTCAAGACCGTGCTCTTCAGTGGACTCGATGATGCGGGCCATGGTCTTGACCGTCTCGATCGGGAACTTGCCCACGCTGGTCTCACCCGAGAGCATGACTGCGTCGGCGCCGTCGAGCACTGCGTTGGCGCAGTCCGAAGCCTCGGCACGGGTGGGGCGCGGGTTGTCGATCATCGATTCAAGAACCTGTGTGGCAACGATGACCGGCTTGGCCCAGCGGCGTGCCAGTTCGATGGCGCGCTTCTGGACGATCGGCACTTCCTCGAGCGGGAGTTCCACGCCGAGGTCGCCACGGGCAACCATGATGGCGTCGAACGCGTCGATGATTTCGTGGAGTTGCTCCACTGCCTGCGGCTTCTCGATCTTGGCGATGACCGGCACGCGGCGGCCCTCTTCGTCCATGATTTCGTGCACGCGCTTGATGTCGGACGCATCGCGGACGAAGGACAGTGCCACCATGTCGACACCGCGCCTCATGGCCCAGCGGAGATCGTCCTCGTCCTTTTCGCTCAGAGCGGGGACGTTGACGGCAACGCCGGGCAGGTTGATGCCCTTGTTGTTGGAGACCCAGCCACCGACGGTCACGGTGGCGACCACCTTGACGTCGTCGACCTCGATGGCGCGCAGTGCAACCTTGCCGTCGTCGATCAGCAGTGCATCGCCGACGTTGACGTCTTCGGTCAGGCTCTTGAGCGTGGTGGAGCAGATGTCCTTGGTGCCCGGGACGTCCTCGGTGGTGATGGTGAAGGTGTCACCGACGTGGAGCTCGTGGGGGCCGTCGACAAATCGACCCAGGCGGATCTTCGGGCCCTGCAGGTCAGCCATGATGGCAACCGGCTTGTGAAGCTGGGCGGCGGCTTTGCGGACGTTCTCGTACGTGGTGTCGTGTACCGAGTAGTCGCCATGGCTCATGTTCATGCGGGCGACGTCGACGCCGGCTTCCAGCACCGCGAGGGTGTTGTCAAAGCTGGAAATTGCCGGTCCGAACGTTGCCACGATTTTTGCGCGTCTCATATACCTACCCTAGTAGTGTGCTGCAGTTGGAGTTGGGAAAGCGTCGTGCGCCGGTCCTTAGAGGACCGCAATAGCCCGGTCGGTGGGAGCCACCGGCGCGGGGAGAATGGTGCTGCCCATGAGGTACTTGTCGACGGCGGCAGCGCAGGCGCGGCCTTCGGCGATCGCCCAGACAATCAAGGATTGCCCGCGGCCGGCATCGCCCGCCACGAAGACGCCCTCGGTGTTGGTCATGTAGTACCCGTCTCGGGCCACATTGCCGCGGCCATCGAATTCTGCGCTGACCTGTTCGGTGATACCGGCAGGTTCCGCACCCGTAAAGCCGAGCGACAGGAAGACCAGGTCGGCAGGAAGTACGCGCTCCGTTCCGGCCTTCGGGAGGCGCTTGCCGTCCACGAACTCGGTCTCGGCGACCTTGACCCCTGTGAGCTTGCCGTTTTCGCCGACAAACTCGACGGTCGAGGCGAGGTAGGTGCGTTCGCCGCCCTCTTCGTGTGCGCTGGCAACCTCGAACAGGGTGGGGAACGTCGGCCATGGCTGGTGCGTGGCGCGCTCAAGCGGCGGCTGCTTGCCGATCGCGAGGGTGGTGACGGATGCGGCGCCGTGGCGATGTGCTGTGCCGAGGCAGTCGGCGCCGGTGTCGCCGCCGCCAAGGATGATCACGTGCTTGCCCTTGGCGTCGATCTGACCCTCCACAGTTTCGCCGGCAACCACGCGGTTGGCGGGCACCAGGTAGTCCATGGCGAAGTGGATGCCTTCGAGATCGCGGCCGGGGATGGGAAGGTCGCGCGGAACGGTGGCACCGGTGGCGATCACCACGGAGTCGTAACGGCGGCGCAATTGCTCCCACGTCACGTCGCTTCCGACCGCCACACCGGTGCGGAAGCGGGTGCCCTCGGCCTTCATCTGCTCGACGCGGCGGTCGACCTGTTCCTTCTCCATCTTGAAGTCGGGGATGCCATAGCGCAACAGTCCCCCGATCTTGTCATCGCGCTCGTAGACGGCCACGGTGTGGCCGACGCGCGTCAGCTGCTGTGCGACGGCAAGACCTGCGGGACCGGAGCCGACGACGGCGACCGTCTTGCCGGAGAGACGCGCCGGCGGAAGCGGTTGTACCCAGCCGTTTTCGAAGGCGTCGTCGATGATCGAAACTTCAACCTGCTTGATAGTCACGGCGGGCTGGTTGATGCCCAAAACACAGGACGCTTCACACGGCGCAGGACACAAGCGGCCCGTGAACTCCGGGAAGTTGTTCGTCGCGTGCAGGCGCTCGATCGCTTCCTCGCCCTTGCCGCGCCACGTGAGGTCGTTCCACTCAGGGATGAGGTTCCCCAGGGGGCAGCCCTGGTGGCAGAACGGAACACCGCAGTCCATGCAGCGGCCTGCCTGGCTCTTGAGCACGCCCTTGTCCTGGGCTTCATACACTTCTTTCCAGTCCATGATGCGGACGGGAACAGGACGGCGTGGCTGCGTCTCGCGCTGCCGGACTTTCAGAAATCCGCGTGGATCAGCCACCGGTTACCTCCAGGATTCGAGACCATACTTCTTCGCCATCGGGATCAAGGCCCTCTTCGATAGCGTCGAGACGGGTTTGCAGGACTGCGGCGTAGTCGCGCGGCAGAACTTTGGTGATGCGGGCGGCTGTGTCATCGAAGTTCTCGAGCAAGCGGCCTGCGAGGACGGATTCGGTTTCTTCCAGGTGCTTGACCAGGAGGCCGTGGACGATGGTGCGGTCCTCGTCGTCAAGCTCAAGCAACTGCAGTTCGCCGGAATCCAAGGCCTGCTTGTTGACCCGGGCAGGCTGGAGGTCCAGCACGTAGGCGGTACCTCCGGACATGCCGGCACCGAAGTTACGGCCGGTGCGGCCGATGATCAGCGTCTGGCCGCCGGTCATGTACTCGCAGCCATGGTCACCGATGCCTTCGACGACGGCGGTGGCGCCCGAGTTGCGAACCATGAAGCGTTCGCCCACCTGGCCACGCAGGAACATTTCGCCGCTCGTGGCGCCGTAGCCGATCACGTTGCCGGCGATGACGTTGCGCTCCGCCTGGAAAACGTTGGTGCGGTCCGGGCGGACGATGATCCGTCCACCGGAGAGCCCCTTGCCGACGTAGTCGTTGGAGTCGCCGAACATGCGCAGGGTGATGCCGGCCGGAAGGAAGGCTCCCAGCGACTGCCCGGCGGTGCCCTTCAGCGTGATGTCGATGGTGTCGGTGGCGAGCACATCGATGCCGAACGTCTTGGTGACGACGTGCCCCAGCATGGTGCCGACAGAACGGTCCGTGTTGATGACGTCAACGGCGATCTTCACCGGTGTGCGGTCGCTCAAGGCTTCCGCTGCCATGCCGATGAGGCGCTGGTCGAAGTGCTTGTCCAGCTCGTGGTTCTGGCCGGTGAGGTTCCGCAGGGGAACGTCGTCGTCGAACTCGAGGCCGTGCAGGATCGGGTCGAGGTCCAGGCCATCGGCCTTCCAGTGGTCCACGGCTTCGCGGGTGTCCAGGACTTCGGCGTGGCCGATGGCCTCTTCGAGGCTGCGGAACCCGAGTTCGGCAAGCAGCTCACGGACTTCCTCGGCAAGGAATTCGAAGAAGTTGACCACGAATTCGGGCTTGCCTGTGAAGCGCGAACGAAGCTCCGGGTTCTGGGTTGCGACGCCGACCGGGCAGGTATCGAGGTGGCAGACGCGCATCATGATGCAGCCAGACACCACGAGGGGCGCGGTTGCGAAACCGTACTCCTCGGCACCCAGCAGCGCAGCGATGACGACGTCGCGGCCCGTCTTGAGCTGGCCGTCCACCTGAACGACGACGCGGTCGCGGAGCCCGTTGAGCATGAGCGTCTGCTGGGTCTCGGCGAGGCCGAGCTCCCAGGGAACACCCGCATGCTTGAGCGAGTTCAGCGGCGAGGCGCCGGTTCCGCCGTCGTGCCCTGAGACGAGCACGACGTCGGCCTTCGCCTTGGTGACGCCGGACGCCACAGTGCCGATCCCGACTTCGGACACCAGCTTCACGTGCACGCGCGCCGAGGGGTTGGCCCGCTTGGCGTCGTAGATGAGCTGCGCGAGATCCTCGATCGAGTAGATGTCGTGGTGCGGGGGCGGGGAAATGAGCCCGACGCCGGGGGTTGAGTGGCGGGTCCGGGCTACCCAGGGGTAGACCTTCTGCGCCATAAGCTGGCCGCCTTCACCGGGCTTGGCGCCCTGGGCCATCTTGATCTGGATGTCCTCGGCGTTGGTCAGGTACAGGCTAGTCACGCCGAAACGGCCGGAGGCGATCTGTTTGATCGCGGAGCGGCGCTCAGGGTCCAGCAGGCGATCCACGTCTTCGCCGCCTTCACCGGTGTTGGACTTGGCGCCCAGCCGGTTCATGGCGATTGCGAGGGTCTCGTGTGCTTCCTTGGAGATGGAACCGTAGCTCATCGCTCCGGTGGAGAAGCGCTTCACGATGCTGGAAACCGGCTCGACTTCTTCGAGGGGCACTGCGGGGCGCAGTGTGTCCTTGAACTTCAAGAGCCCACGGAGGGTCATGAGGTTCTCGGACTGGTCGTCGATTCCCTTGGTGTAGGACTTGAAGATGTCGTAGCGGCGTTCACGCGTGGCGTGCTGCAGGCGGAAGACAGTCTCCGGGTTGAACAGGTGCGGTTCGCCGTCGCGGCGCCACTGGTATTCGCCGCCGCCGAGGAGCGGACGGTGCGGCAGCTCGATGCCGCCTTCCGGGTAGGCCATCTGGTGGCGCGCGGAAACTTCGGCGGCGATGACGTCCAGGCCGACGCCACCCAGCTGGGAGTGGGTGCCGGAGAAGAATTCGTCCACGAGGTCCTGGGACAGGCCCAGGGCTTCGAAAGTCTGCGCGCCGGTATAGGAGGCCACCGTGGAAATGCCCATCTTGGACATGATCTTCAGCACACCCTTGCCGAGGCCCTTGATGAGGTTGTAGACGCCGTCCTCGGGAGTCACACCAACCACTTCGCCGGTGCTGATGAGCTGCTCCACGGATTCCATGGCCAGGTAAGGGTTCACGGCGGAAGCGCCGAATCCCACCAGCACAGCCACGTGGTGCGTTTCGCGGACGTCGCCGGCCTCGACCACCAGGGCGGTCTTGGTGCGGTTCGCGCTGCGGAGCAAGTGGTGGTGGACGGCACTGACGAGCAACAGCGACGGAATCGGGGCCCACTGCGCGTTGGAGTCGCGGTCGGACAGCACGATGTACTGCACGCCGCGGTTGATCGCGCCGGAAACCTGCTCGCAGATTTCGGTCAGGCGGCTGCGGAGTGCTGCTTCGCCGCCCTCCGGACGGTACAGGCCGCGGACCTTCATGGCGACCTTGTCGCCGTCGGCGTTTTCGATGTTGGCGATCTTCGCGAGCTGGTCGTTGTTGATCACCGGGAACGGCAGGGAGATCTGCGGCTGGCGGACCTGCCCGACGTCGAGAAGGTTGCCGTTGGGACCAATGGCGCACGTCAGCGAGGTGACAAGCTCTTCACGGATCGCGTCCAGCGGCGGGTTGGTGACCTGTGCGAAGGACTGCACGAAGTAGTCGAACAGCAGGCGCGGGCGCTTGGACAGCACGGCAACCGGCGTGTCGGAACCCATGGCGCCGAGCGGTTCGGCCCCCGTGCGGGCCATCGGCCCGAGGAGGATCTTCAGTTCTTCGGTGGTGTAACCGAAAGTCCGCTGGCGGATGTTCACGGACGCAGCCGTGTGCAGCACATGCTCGCGCTCAGGGAGATCGTTGAGGTCGATCAGGTTGTCCTTGACCCATTCAGCCCAAGGGTTGGCCGCGGCCACCTCGGCCTTGACCTCGGCGTCGTCGATGATGCGACCGGCTTCGGTGTCCACCAGGAACATCTTGCCCGGCGAAACACGGCCCTTCTTGACTACCTTGGCTGGCTCGACCTCGATCACGCCGACTTCGGAGGCGAAGATGATCAAGCCATCTTCGGTGATCCAGTAACGGCCGGGGCGCAAGCCATTGCGGTCAAGGGTTGCACCAACAAGGTTGCCGTCGGTGAAGGACACTGCTGCAGGACCGTCCCACGGCTCCATGAGCAGCGAGTGGTACTCGTAGAAGGCTCGGCGCGCAGGATCCATCGTGGCGTGGTTTTCCCACGCCTCGGGGATCATCATCATGATCGAGTGCGTGATGGGCCGCCCGGAAAGCCAGAGCAGCTCGGCAACCTCATCGAAGGACGCGGAGTCCGAGGCGCCCGGCGTGCAGATGGGGTACAACTCCTCCGGGGAATCGCCCAGCAACGGGTTCGCAAGTTGGGACTGGCGCGCCCGCATCCAGTTCCGGTTGCCCTTGACGGTGTTGATTTCACCGTTGTGGGCAATGGTACGGAAGGGCTGGGCGAGCGGCCACGACGGGAACGTGTTCGTGGAGAAACGCGAGTGCACAATGGCCAGCTTGGTCTTGAAGCGCTTGTCCGAGAGATCCGGGTAAAACGGCTCCAGCTGGGCGGTGGTCAACATGCCCTTGTACACGATGGTGCGCGAGGACAGCGACGGGAAGTACACACCGAACTTGTTCTGGGCACGCTTGCGGACACGCCACGCCCGGGAGTCCAGTTCATTCCGGTCCAGCACCTCGCCCGTGGCGGAAGCGAGGAACGGCTGCGCGAAGTAAGGCATGCAGGCACGGGCCATGGCGCCGACCAGATCCCCGACTACCGGCACTTCACGCCAGCCAAGAACCGTCAGGCCCTCATCGATTGCAAGCGCCTCGATGCCGGCCTTCGCGTTCTCGGCTTCGGGGGTTTCGGCTGGCAGGAAAGCAGTACCCACCACGTATTGGCCGGGTGCGGGGAGCTCGAACTCAGTGACGGCCCGGAAGAATTCGTCCGGAACCTGCATGAGGAGCCCGGCGCCGTCGCCCGTGCCTTCGTCGGCGCCCACCGCGCCGCGGTGTTCAAGGTTGCGCAGGGCAGTCAGGGCCGCTTCCACGATGTCATAGCCGGGTTCGCCGCGCAGCGTGGCGATAATGGCCAGGCCACAAGCGTCCTTCTCCTGCTCGGGGTTGTAGAGTCCCTGGGCTTCCGGGAGCGCAGCGAAACGCTTGAAGGGCGAGATGGCCCCCTGCGGTTCGACTGATTCGGACCAGCTTGGGTTATGAAGATGGGTCATTGAAGACGTCCTTCCTCGAGATCGTGCGAATGGAAGGGACAACGTTGGCCCCACCTTGCCTGCCGTGTGACGGGCATAACAAAGCGCTAGTTACTTGAAATTGTAGGTCAGCAGGCAAGACGCAACGAACAGTTACGCATGTCCCTGACCCAAGCTTGACCGCGGAGCCTCTGTGTGCTGCCGGGCGACTGCCAAGGTGCCACGACGCTGTGGCCGGGGGTCTCTGGGCGGTAGCCCGGTTCCCCTGTGCCGTAGCGCTGGCTACTTGGTGCTGCCAGCTTCCGGCCCGGATCCGGGGGCGCTGCTGGCGGAGGTTTCGGTGGACGCGGAGCCGGAATCCGACGTGACGCCGGCATGTGACTCCTCGGCCGTTTCCGTAGGCTCAGCAGTATGGCCCAGATCGCTTTGGTTATTCCGGAGATTACCATGCGCACCGGTATCTGAGACAGATCCGTCCGCATCATGGGCCTTCGTATCGGTCACAATTGTTCTGTTCGTCTCAACAGCAGTCGCCTCAGCAGCAGTCGTCTCATCGTCCCCGGCACTTGGGTCAACCGCGGCGGGCTCGTCCTCTTCGGCGGTCACCGCGGCCGGTTCCCTGCCGGGAAGGTACGCGGTGTCCGGCTCCGGCCTGCCGCGCAGGCTCAGGACGATGAAGATGATGAGCGCTGCGACGAAGACGAAGATGCTGGTCCACACGTTGAGCCGTGTGGTGATGCCGAAGAGGTTGATCTGTTCCGCATCGTCAATCCGCAACGCTTCGATCCAGACGCGACCAAGCGTGTAGTAGATGGCGTACAGCCAGAAGAGCCTGCCCCGGCGGAAATGGAAGCGGCGGTCCAGGACCAGGAGGACCACGACGCCGATGATGTTCCAGAGGGATTCGTAAAGGAACGTCGGGTGGAACAGGGTGTCACTCGGCATCCCGGCCGGGAAATTGGGGCTGTTGGGATCTATTTGGAGGCCCCATGGCAAGGTGGTGGGTCCGCCGAAGAGTTCCTGGTTGAACCAGTTTCCCCAACGCCCGATCGCTTGCGCCAGCAGGAGCCCGGGGGCTGCGGCGTCGAGGAAGGCAGTGAGCTTGACGCCGGAACGGCGGCAACCGAGCCAGGCACCGACAACGCCGAGAACCACGGCACCCCAGATGCCCAGGCCACCCCGCCAGATCTGCGGGATCAGGGAGAGGTCGCCCGTGCCGTTGAAGCCCGGGCCGAAGTACGCGTCCGGCGAGGAGATCACGTGGTAAAGGCGGCCGCCGACAATGCCGAACGGGATCGCCCAGATGGCAATGTCCCACAGGCTGCCTTCGGGAGTACCGCGGCGCTTCCAGCGCACGGCGGTGAGCCACAGGCCCAGGATGATGCCCAGGAGAATGCACAGGGCGTACGCGTGGATGCGGAGAGTCCCCCACGGCAGCGGAATATCAAATCCGGACCATGAGGGGCTCGGAATGCTCATGGGAGCCATTGCCGCGACGTGGAGGAGACTCTGCATTGTCTACGCTTTTCCTTTTCTAGGCCTGCGCTGTTGCACGGCCGAGGCCGGCGCTGAGGTTCTTGGTGAGTTGCGCGACGGCGTCAACGCCGCCGTCGCGGATTGCCGCAACCAGCGCGGTACCGACGATCACGCCGTCCGCGTAAGCGGCAATCTCGCGGACATGGTCCGCGGTGGAGACCCCGAGCCCGACACAAACCCGTTCGGCACCGGCTGCATGCGTATCGGCCACAACCTTCTCCGCGGCGCTGCTGACTGACTGCCGGGCTCCGGTGACACCCATGATGGAAACGGCGTAGACGAAACCGCGGCTTGCCTCCACTGTCATGGCCAGGCGTTCGGGAGTGGACGACGGGGCCACGAGGAAGACCCGGTCGAGTCCGTATTTGTCCGAAGCTTCAAACCATTCGGCTGCCTCGTCCGGAATGAGGTCCGGCGTGATGAGTCCGGCTCCCCCCGCCTCGGCGAGCCTGCGTGAGAACTCGTCGACGCCCATGCGCATCACCGGGTTCCAGTAGGTCATGACCAACACGGCGGCGTCGGTAGCTGCGGTGATGCCCGCTACCACGTCGAAGACGCTGGCGACGCGGAAGCCGTTGGCGATGGCCTCTGTGGTCGCAGCCTGGATGACAGCGCCGTCCATGACGGGGTCCGAATACGGGATGCCGATTTCAATGAGGTCCGCGCCGTTGCGCGCCATGGCGATGCCGGCGTCGATGCTTGACTGAACGTCCGGGTAACCTGCCGGCAGGTATCCGATCAACGCGGCCCGGCCTTGTGCCTTCGCGCGGTCGATCGCGGCAGCGGACTTGCTGGTCATCTGCTCAGTCATCAGTTCTGGTCTCCGTTTGCGGCTTCAGGGCTTGCTTCTTCAGTGCTAATCTCAAGGTTGCTGCGTTCGGACGGGCCCTTGGGCTTGCGCGTGGAGAGGGTGGTGCCCTTGACGTTGCCGTTTTCATCCAGCATGTCGAACCATTCGGCGGCCGTTTCCACGTCCTTGTCACCGCGCCCGGACAGGTTCACGATGATGATCGTGTCGGCCGGTTTTTCCTTGCCTTCGGTCAGTTGTTTTCCCACCTTGATGGCACCGGCGAGGGCGTGCGAGGACTCGATGGCGGGGATGATGCCTTCTGTCCGGCAAAGCAGGCGGAACGCGTCCATGGCCTCGGTGTCCGTGATGGGCTCGTACGTTACGCGGCCGATGTCCGCGAGGTAGGAGTGCTCCGGACCGACGCTCGGGTAGTCGAGGCCGGCGGAAATCGAGTGGGACTCGATGGTCTGGCCGTCTTCGTCCTGCATGAGGTAGGACCGGGCACCATGGAGCACGCCGGGGCGTCCGAGGGTGATGGCGGCCGCGTGGCGCCCTGTTTCGACACCGTCGCCGCCGGCTTCAAAACCGTAGATCTTCACGGAGGCGTCGTCCAGGAAGCTGTGGAAGATGCCGATGGCATTGGAACCGCCACCGATGCAGGCACACACGGCGTCCGGAAGTTTGCCGGTCTGTTCCAGGATCTGCGCGCGCGCTTCCTCGCCGATGACCTCGTGGAAGAAGCGCACCATCGCCGGGAACGGGTGCGCACCCGCCGCGGTGCCCAGCAAGTAGTGGGTGTTGTCCACATTGGAAACCCAGTCGCGGAGGGCGTCGTTGATGGCGTCCTTGAGCGTCTGCGATCCATTGGTTACGGGAACCACGGTGGCGCCCAGGAGCTGCATACGGGCCACGTTGAGTGCCTGGCGGCGGCAATCCTCGGCGCCCATGTAGACGACGCATTCCAGTCCGAGCAGGGCCGCGGCGGTGGCGCTGGCAACGCCGTGCTGGCCGGCGCCGGTCTCCGCGATGACGCGGGTCTTGCCCATGCGCTTCGCGAGCAAGGCCTGGCCGAGGACGTTGTTGATCTTGTGGGATCCGGTGTGGTTCAGGTCTTCGCGCTTGAGGAAGATGCGCGCCCCGCCGGCGTGCTGGGAGAAACGCTTGGCTTCCGTGAGAAGCGACGGACGGCCCGAGTAGTTCTTGTTGAGGTCTTTCAGCTGGGCAAGGAACTCAGGATCGGCTTTGGCTTTCTCAAATGTGTCCTCGACTTCATCCAGGGCGGCGATGAGGGACTCGGGCATCCAGCGTCCACCGTAAGAGCCGAAGTACGGCCCTGCGGCGTTGCGGAGCGAGGCTCCACCTTGTAGGAATGCGTCGGCCACATTCTCTTGCGAGTTGGCTGTTGATGCGTCCACCATCAGTCTCACCGTCCTGTTCAGTTGGTAGTTGGGTTTTTCCAGGGCCGCAGGACAGCTACCAGCCGCGATGTCTGCTGCTGTCCGGGTCCACGCCGCGAATCAGGCCTGTCTCATGTCCTGACGGCGATGGCGGCAGCTCCGGCCGCCTTGAATTCGCTGATCCGCTCTCGCGGGGTGGAGTCGCTCACCAGTGCTTCGCCCACGAGGATGGCGTGGGCACCGTTCCCGGCATAATGCGCGACGTCTTCGGCGTTCCGCACGCCGGACTCGGCCACGACAACCGCTCCGCTTGGAATGCTTCCGGCGAGCGAGGCAAACAGGGAGCGGTCGACGTCGAGCGTCTTGAGGTTGCGGACGTTCACTCCGATGATCCGCGCCCGGACTGCAGCCGCACGCTCGATTTCCTCGGGCGTGTGGGTTTCCACCAGGACGTTCATGCCCAGCTCATGGCTCAGCGCGCTGAATTCCCGCAGCTGTGCGTCGGAAAGCGCGGCGACGATCAGCAGGATGAGGTCCGCACCATGCGCACGGGCCTCCCAGATCTGGTACTCGTCAACCGTGAAGTCCTTGCGCAGCAACGGAATGTCGATGGCGGCACGCACCGCGTCGAGGTCCGCCAGGGAACCGTTGAAGCGCCTCTGTTCGGTGAGGACGCTGATCACGGAGGCTCCGCCGTCGGCGTATTGCACCGCAAGTGCAGCAGGGTCGACGATGCTCGCGAGATCGCCCTTGGAGGGGCTGCGGCGCTTGATTTCCGCGATGACCTTCAGTTCGTCGCGGTTGGCTGACGGACCGCCCAAGGCAGCCCACGCGTCCAGTGCAGGAGCGGTGGCCGCTGAGCGTTCTTTCAGCTCGTCAAGGCTGACAAGGCGGCGGCGGGCCTCCATGTCCTCCCTGACACCGACGATGATGTCATCAAGAACGGTCACGGTCAGTGGCCGGCGTTCTTCAGCTTGCTGCCGTCGACGCCGTAACCTGCCTTGCGCATGGCCCAGCCGGCAATCAGGCCGGCCACCATCACGACGATTCCGGCGATGAAGATGGGGGTGCTGGCGATAACAAAGGCGATGGAGGACACCAGGGCCCCTACCAGCATGACAATCACGCAGGTCCACGCGGCGGGGCTGTTGCCGTGGCCGATGGCGTCGCTGTGGCTCGCAGCGGTCACAGGGGCCTTGCTCGCGGACACTGTGGTTTTGCTCATGTGAAAATCTCCTCAGGATGAATACTGCTTACATTCTGCCATTTATTGACCGCACCCGGGACATCGTCCGACGTCCGGACAGTCGGGTCTTACGTAGGGTCTTCTCCGCGCGAGAGACTGTCCCAGCTATCGATCTCGTCGACGGGTCCGGAACCCGCGAGGGCTGCCCGGCTGGCGACGTCGTACTTGGTGCGCGCCTTCCAGTGCCGGCCCGCGAGCGGCAGCAAGCCACCACACAAAGCGAGCAGGCCGGCAGCCACGACCGCGAGCACGGGGAACACGGTGGACGACGCAGCCGCCTGGCCACCCGAAATGCCGGTGGTCGCCGCAATGGTTCCCTGCGCCGCGCCGAGGGGGTCTGCCAGGACAGTCACCGCGGCGACAATGATCCCTGCCGAGGCAAGCACGATGATAGTTGCAATGATCCAGCGAGAAACCTTGCCCGCAATGGACGCTGCCAGCCCCCCGGCAAGAGCGACGAGCGCGAGTGCGGTCACCGCGGTTGCGGCCTTGCTCCCCTGAACATGGAGGTCGGCATTCGCCGCGGCAGTGGGATCGAGCCGGACGTTGATCCAAGTCTGTGTGGTGGTCCCGAAAACGGCAAGGGCAAGAATTGCCATGGCGAGCACGACATTGCCCTTCCGTGCCCACACGGGAGACTTTGTGATGGTCGTCTGAGGGCGGGCAGCGCTCACAGGGCGGGGTTCCCGTCGATGACGGTATCCGCGGAAACCGCGTCCGGGGAAATATTGTGAAGCGATCCGGCGGTGTGCACGGCACGCAAGGGGGCAGCCGCCTTGTTCACGGTCTCAAGCGCTTCGGAAGGCTTGTGGGAATCGGCCACGATGCCACCGCCGGCCTGGACATATGCCCGGCCTTCACGCAACAGTGCCGAGCGGATCGCGATCGCCATGTCCATGTCGCCTGCGAAGTCCAGATACCCCACGACGCCGCCGTAGATGCCACGCCGGTGCGGTTCGAGTTCATCCAGGAGACGCAATGCGCGCGGCTTGGGGGCACCGGACAGCGTGCCGGCGGGGAAGGTCGCCTTGAGCACGTCGTATGCCTTCGCCCCGGGTGCCAACTCTCCGACCACTGTCGACACGAGGTGCATGATGTGGCTGAAGCGTTCCACCTCCATGAACTGCGTGACGTCCACGGTTCCTGCCACGCAGACCTTGGACAGGTCGTTGCGGGACAAGTCCACGAGCATGAGGTGTTCGGCGCGTTCCTTCTGGTCCGCGAGCAACTCGGTGGCCAGCGCCTTGTCGGCTTCAACGGTCTTGCCGCGGGGCCGCGATCCGGCAATCGGGTGGGTAATGACCTCATTGCCCGTGACCGTCACCAGGGCCTCGGGAGAAGAACCGACAATCGTGTATTCGCGGCCGTCGGGATCTTCGAGGCTGAAGAGGTACATGTACGGGCTCGGGTTGGTGTTGCGCAGCACACGGTAAACGTCCAGCGGATCCGCGGCACACTCCATTTCAAAGCGTCGCGAAATCACCACTTGGAAGACCTCGCCATCGACGATTGCTTCCTTGCCGCGATCGATCGCGTTGAGGTAATCCTGCTCATCCCAGCGTTCCTGCACGCTGGACGCGAAGTCGAGCGCTTCGGATTGCAACACCGATACGGGCTGCTTCACGGGCGTGCTGATCTGGTCCAGCAGTCGCTTCACCCGGGCGACGGCGTCGTGCCAGGCTTCGTCGACGCGTTCGGAACTGTTGTCGAAATTGATCGCGTTGGCAATCAACAGGACGGTCCCGTCCATGTTGTCGTGGACAGCCATGTCGGTCACGAGGTTCAGCGCCAGTTCCGGCAGGTGGAGGTCATCCTCCGGCGGGCTTGTCAGCTTCTCCCAGTGCCGGACGGTTTCCCAACCGAGGAAGCCGACAAGGCCGGAGGTGAAGGGCGGAAGGTCCGGGAAGCGGTCCGTTTGCAGGGCAGCAATGGTGTCTCGGACGGCGTCGACCGGGCTGCCGTCTACCGGCACGCCGACGGGAGGCTCGCCGATCCAGTGCGCCTGGCCATCCTTGCTCGTCAAGGTGGCACGCGAACGTGAACCAATGAAGGAATAACGTGACCATGCTCCGCCGACAGCTGCCGACTCCAGGAGGAAGGTGCCCGGCTGGCCCTGGGCCAGCTTGCGGTAGAGCCCGATGGGAGTCTCCGCGTCGGCCAGTACCCTGAGCCGGACCGGGATGACCCGGCTGTGTGCGGCGAGTTCGCGGAACTCCTCCAGGCCCGGGCTGATGATTCCAAGGTCCTGCATGGTTAGTGTTCTCCGCCTCTTCTTGTGTGTTTGCCTCAGTGGATGGTGTGTAGTGGGCTAGTCCCGCTCGCCGATCACGGCGGCGAGGCTCCGGTCATCGAAGCATGTGCGTGTACCGGTGTGGCAGGCCGCGCCTACTTGGTCGACGCGGACCAGGAGGGCATCGCCGTCGCAATCCAGGGCCACCGATTTCACGAATTGGACGTGCCCGGAAGTGTCACCCTTGCGCCAGTATTCCTGGCGGGAACGCGAGAAGAACGTTACGCGTCCGGTGGTCAGGGTCCGGTGCAACGCCTCGTCGTCCATCCAGCCGAGCATCAGCACTTCGTCGGTGTCGAACTGCTGGACGATCGCTGCCACAAGACCGCCAGAATCGCGCTTCAGCGCGGCGGCCAGCTCTTGCGGGAGCGGACTTACGGGCACGACGGCGGGCTCCGCGGCATAAGCGGCAGCGGGCGTGGCTGGGGGTGTTGACTGCTCAGACATCAGATCAAGTCTAGTGCCTCATATGGAGCCGAAATTCAGCGGCGGTTCCACTGCGCAACAGAGCGCGTCTCGTGCTAGTTTCACAAGTGATGCATTTCGTCGATCCCTCCCGCGAAGTACTGGCCGAAACACTCCTGGCGGCCGGACCTGACTCCCCCACGCTCTGCGAAGGGTGGCTGACAAGGGACCTCGCGGCGCACTTGTACTTGCGGGAGCGCAAAGCGGCCGTCGGTATCGGCTTGGTCATCAAGAGCCTCGCCAGGGCCTCGGACAAAGCCACGGCAAAACTGGCCTCCAAGCTGAAAACCACGGAAGATTACGCCGAGCTGGTGAATACCTTCCGATCGGGGCCGCCCGCCTTGTCTCCTCTGAAGATCAAGGCCCTCGACGAGTCTTCGAACCTCATTGAATATTTCGTGCACACGGAAGACATCCGCCGGGCCGGAGACCGTTGGGCTCCGCGGGCCTTGGACGAGGAATACTCGGACGCCTTGTGGGATGAATTGATCAAGCGCGCTGCCATTCTCTACCGCGGCGTGGATCTCGGGATCGTGTTGGTCCGCCCCACAGGTCCCCGTCATGTTGCCAAGCGGGCTCCCGTATCGGTCGCCATCGTCGGCGAACCCGGTGAACTCCTGATGCACGCCCACGGCCGAACGCATCACGCGCTGGTCACCTTCGAAGGCCAGCCGGACGCCGTCGCCCTCCTCCAGTCAGCCGAAGTCGGCCTCTGACCCACGCTTAACCCCAACTGACTCGCAGTTGTTGCCGTTATGAGGCTTCAAAACGACGTTAACTGCGAGTCAGTTGGGTTGGACTGGGCTGGGATCCGCTAGCGGACCAGGAAGCCTGCTTCGCGGATCGCTACCTTGACTTGGGCGATCATGTCATCCGGACCGAAGTGGAACACCGAGGCTGCCAGAACCGCGTCGGCACCTGCTTCCACTGCGGGCGGGAAATGCGCCGGTTCTCCGGCGCCCCCGGAAGCGATGATCGGTATGTGGACGGCCGCGCGCACAAGGCGGATGAGTTCGAGGTCGAAGCCGTCCTTGGTGCCGTCGGCGTCAATGGAATTCAGGAGGATCTCCCCCACGCCGCGGTCCGCGGCTTCCTTGGCCCACGCAATGGCGTCGATTCCGGTTCCCTGGCGTCCGCCGTGGGTGGTCACCTCGAATCCGGAAGCCGTGGGCTCGGAGCCGGGCCTCGTCCGCCGCGCGTCCACCGACAGGACCAGCACCTGCGATCCGAAGTGGCGGGTGATCTCGTCGATGACGTCCGGGCGCGCGACGGCGGCCGTGTTGATGGAGGCCTTATCCGCGCCGAAACGCAGGAGCTTATCCACTTCCGCCACGCCCCGGACGCCACCGCCGACGGTGAGCGGGATAAAGACTTCCTCGGCGGTGCGGCGAACGACGTCGAACGTGGTTTCCCGGTTGCCGGAAGACGCAGTGACATCAAGGAAGGTGAGCTCGTCCGCCCCGGCGTTGTCATAGCGATGCGCCAGCTCGACGGGATCTCCGGCGTCGCGAAGACCCTCGAAATTGACGCCTTTCACCACTCGGCCGGCGTCGACATCTAGGCAAGGGATGACACGTACTGCTACAGCCATTGCTACTCCTGGAATCGTCTCTCTTGGATGGCGTCAGATGCGGCAGGCGTGGATGCTGCTGACCAGGATGGCGCGGGCGCCGAGGTCGTACAGCTCATCCATGATCCGGTTGGTTTCCTTTTTCGGAACCATGGATCGGACGGCAACCCAGTCCGAGTCGCGCAGCGGCGACACCGTTGGCGATTCGAGACCCGGTGTGAGGGTGGCGGCTTCTTCCACAAGATCCTTGCGGATGTCGTAGTCCATGAGGACGTACTGACGGGCGACGAGCACGCCCTGCAGGCGCCGGATCAGGACCTCGATCTCCTTCGCAGTGCCGTTTGCGGCACCACCCTCGCCGGTGCGGCGGATCAGGACGGCTTCGGACTTGAGGATGGGCTCGCCGAAGATCTCCATTCCGGCAGCCTTGAGCGTGTTTCCGGTTTCGACGACGTCGGCGATCGCATCGGCGACGCCGAGGCGCACGGAAGACTCAACGGCGCCGTCGAGGCGGACGACCTTGGCTTTGACGCCGCGCTCGGCGAGGTAGTCGCGCAGGAGGCCGTCGTAGCTCGTCGCGAGGCGCTTGCCTTCAAGCTGCTCGACGCTGGAGAAGTCACCGACGGGGCCGGCGAAACGGAAGGTGGACGCGGCGAAGCCAAGGGGAAGCAGCTCTTCGGCTTCGACCTGTGCGTCCAGCAGGAGGTCGCGGCCGGTGATGCCGACGTCGAGCGTTCCTTGGCCGACATACACGGCGATGTCCCGGGGGCGGAGGAAGAAGAACTCAATGTCGTTGTCGGGATCGACCATGACGAGTTCGCGGGTATCGCGGCGCTGGCGGTATCCCGCCTCGGTCAGCATCGCGGAGGCGGCTTCGGACAAGGACCCCTTGTTGGGGACGGCTACTCGCAGCATTGGGGGACTTTCTTGGGGAGTGGAAGGGGATGTTTCAGGCATTGTGCCCACGGCACTGTCCGCAGGGGGACTTGCAGTGAGCGCTGGGGCCACGTTGGGCTCCGTCAGGACCTCTTCAGGTCCTGACGGAGCGGACGTGGCTAGAGATGCTTGTAAACGTCTTCCAGGCTCAGACCCTTGGCGAGCATCAGGACCTGCAGGTGGTAGAGCAACTGGGAGATTTCCTCGGCCGCGGCTTCATCGGATTCATACTCTGCAGCCATCCAGACTTCGGCTGCTTCCTCCACGACTTTCTTGCCGATGCCGTGGATTCCGGAGTCCAATTCGGCGACGGTGCGGGAGCCTGCCGGACGGGTCGCTGCCTTTTCGCTCAGTTCTGCGAACAGCGTCTCGAAATTCTTCACGCCCTACAGCCTACTTGCTCGGGGCCGGTGACCGCCTGTCGGGTCATTGCATGACGGAAGGGATGTGAGCGAACGCACAATGTGCGCCGGCACGCCCACATCCCTTTCGTCGATTTGCTAGGTGTACTGCTTGAGAGTCAGAGCGGTGGAGAGCGCGGCGGTCACGGCTTCGTGGCCCTTGTCCTCCGACGAGCCTTCCAGTCCGGCGCGGTCCAGGCCCTGCTGCTCGGTGTCGCAGGTGAGCACGCCGAAACCTACCGGCACGCCTGTGCGGACGCTGACTTCAGTAAGGCCCGACGTCGCCGCCTGGCACACGTACTCAAAGTGCGGTGTACCTCCGCGGATGACGACGCCGAGGGCGACGACGGCGTCGAAATGCGGGGCGAGCCTTGCCGCTGCGACGGGAAGCTCAAAGGATCCAGGGACGCGCAGCACGGTGGGCTCGGCGATGCCGGCTTCCTTTGCGGCACGCAGCGCCCCGTCGAGGAGCCCGTCCATGATCTGGGTATGCCAGCTGGCAGCAACGATTGCGAGTTTCAGCTGGTGGGTTTCCTCTGTGTTGAGGGTGGTGAGGTCGATGGTGGGGGCGCCGTGTCCGCTCATGGGTGTGTGGTAGTCCGTTCAGTCTTGGTAGTGCAGTTCAGTCTTGTGAGTGCAGTTCAGTCTTGTTCGAGATCAAAAGTGCCGGCAGCTGCATGGGTACCGGCCGGCTCAGTGTCACCGAGGGTCAGGCGGTGGTCCATGCGGTCCTTCTTGGTCTGAAGGTACCGAAGGTTTTCTTCACGGGACGGAACCTCGGTGGGCACCATCTCGATAACCTTCACGCCGGCCGCGGCAAGCCTGTTCTGCTTGTCCGGGTTGTTGCTCAGGAGCCGGATTTCGTGAAGGCCCATCTCGGCAAGGATCTGGGCAGCGGCTTTGTAGCAACGGGCGTCCACCGGCAGCCCGAGCTGCTCATTGGCCTCGACCGTGTCGAATCCGGCCTCTTGCAGCGCGTAGGCCTTGATCTTGTTGGCCAGGCCGATGCCGCGGCCTTCCTGTCCGCGTAGGTAGAGCAGGGTCCCGCCCTCTTCGCGGATCAGCTCGAGGGCGTAGGCCAGCTGTTCGCCGCAATCGCAGCGGTACGAACCGAAAACGTCGCCCGTGAGGCACTCCGAGTGAAGGCGCACCAACGGGGCCTTGCCTGCGAGCGGCACCTTCGGGGAACTCACCGCCAGGTGCTCCGCCCCGGTTGCAAGGTCGGTCCACGCCTGTGCCACGAACTCACCGAAGGCGGTGGGTAGCTGGACAATCGGGCCGCCGCTCACGGGATGCACTGCGCGCGCGGCCGAGCCGCCGTCGTGCGTTGTCGCTGTGGTCATCGCTGCTCCTCGTTTCCTGCCGGAATTGCAACCTGGTCCTCAGCCTCCGACGCTACAACATAAGCCACGAGATCCTCGATCGAAATCAGAGGACATCCGTGCTCGGCAGCGAACTCCCGGAGGCTGTCCAGGCGCATCATTTCACCATCGTCATGTACCAACTCGGCGATCACGCCCACCGGGGCGAGCCCCGCAAGCCTGCAGAGATCAACTGCCGCTTCCGTGTGTCCCGGACGTTCACGCACTCCCCCATTAACGGCCCGGAGCGGAAAAATATGCCCGGGCCGGGTAATCGAGGACGGCGTGCTGCCCGAATCGGCCAGAATCCGGGCCGTCAGGGCCCTGTCCGTGGCGGAAATACCGGTGCTGACGCCCAAAGCGGCATCGCAGGACACCGTGTAGGCAGTGCCCTTGGCGTCTTCATTGACCAGGACCATGGGCGGCAGCGCCAGGGCATCAGCCCGCGCGCCTTCAAGGGGAACGCAAATGACTCCCGAGCTGTAACGGATGGTCCAGCCCATGAGGGCAGGCGTCGCGTGTTCGGCGGCGAAGATGATGTCGCCTTCGTTTTCGCGGTCTTCATTGTCCACAACAATGACGGGACGGCCGGCTGCCATGGCCTGCACTGCCTTTTCAACGGGGTCCAGCCCCTGGCGCACCACTGTGGTGCTGCCGTTGTGTGCGGCGCTCACTGGGCAGCCCCAGCGGCAGTTACCGGCGAACGGAAGGAGAGCAGGCGCTCGGTATATTTCGCGAGGACGTCCACCTCGAGGTTGACGCGCCCGCCTGTGGCCTTGGCCCCGAGCCCGGTTTCGTCCAGCGTGGTGGGAATGAGTCCCACTTCAAACCAGGGGTTCTCTTCTTCGGCCGGGCTGACGGCCGTGACGGTGAGTGAAACGCCGTCGACGGCGATCGACCCTTTTTCGGCGATGTAGCGTGCCAGCGGGGCCGGCAAGGCGAAGCGGAGGCGGTCCCAGTTGCCCAGCGACTCGCGCTCCAGAAGCTGCCCGACGCCGTCGACGTGGCCCTGGACAACGTGGCCGTCCAAGCGGCCGCCCGCCTGGACACAACGCTCGAGGTTCACAGTGTCACCCGCCGTCAGTTCGCCGATGGTGGTCCGGACGAGGGTTTCGCCCATGACGTCGACGCTGAACTCCCGGCCGTCGATGTCCGTTGCGGTGAGGCACACGCCGTTGACGGCGATGGAGCCGCCCAAGCCAAGGCCTTCAGTGGTGCTGGGGGCCATGAGGCGCAGCGTCGCACTGGCCTCGCCGTCGTGCTCGACGGACAGGACCGTGCCTTGTTCAGCGACGATTCCGGTAAACATCAGTGTCCTCCTGTGGTGGTGTCCGAGGCGTCCTTGCCCGGAAATGGTTCGTGGTGTTCGGTATGGGACTTCGTCCAGGCCGGTTTGTTTCCGTCCGATGGGCCGGACCTCAAATGCAGCCTGAGGTCGCGACCCAGTGCATGGACCGCACCGCCACCGGCGTCGTCCCAGTTCCAGCGCTGGGCGTCGGCGAGGGTGGAGATGCCGAGATCCGTCAGGGCAGGTGTACCGGAGCCCAACAGGGTGGGCGCAAGATAGACGATCAATTCATCCACAAGACCGGCGGCGAGGAAGGCGCTCAGGATGCGGGAGCCGCCTTCCACCATGACGTGCCGGACGCCTTCGGCGAACAGCAACTCCAAAGCTTCGGCAGGATCGCGGGTTGGCAGGTGGATGAACTTGCCGTCGCTCCCCCGGACAGCGGCATCCGAAGGGACATCCCGCAGCCCCATGACGGCCCGAAGTGGCTGGCTTTGCGATACTTCGCCATCCGGCTCCCGCGCCGTCAGCCGCGGGTTGTCCACCAGGACGGTTTCGGTGCCCACCAGAATGGCGTCGATCAGGCGGCGCAGTCCGTGGTTGTCGGCGAGCGATTCCGGACTGGAGATCCATTGGCTGGTCCCGTCGGTAGCCGCGATCCTGCTGTCGAGGGTCTGCGCAATGTGAAGCGTAACGAACGGGCGCCTCGCCTCCACCGCATTGAACCACTCGCGGTTCAGTTTCCAGGCCTCGGCGTCAGCCAGCCCGGACCGCACGTCCACGCCGGCAGCGCGCAGCCTGCCCGCACCTCCTGCGGCTGGATCGTGGGGGTCGTCGACGGCGTAAACCACACGTGAGATGCCAGCGTCAATGATCGCCTGGGTGCAGGGTCCCGTGCGGCCTATGTGGTTGCAGGGCTCCAAGGTCACCACCATGGTTGTTCCGGCGAGGTCGAGGCCTTTTGCCTGCGCTTTCGCGATCGCATCCGCCTCGGCGTGGGGCGTGCCGGCGCCGCGGTGGTAGCCCGTGACGAGTTGCTCTCCGTCCGGCCCGAGGACAACCGCTCCCACCAAGGGATTGGCGCCACGGTGTCCCCGGAGGGCCACGTGCAGTGCGGCCTCCATGGCCGCGAATTCAGCTTCCGGGAAGTCCAGTTTCGACGCGTTGCTCATGTGAGTGCTCCTGCGGTTTCCGGCTCGGGCGTTGGCCTGAGCGGGCGGCTTTCACGTCGGTCTGCGCGCCACCAGACAAAGAATCCGGCAAGTGTGAAGAACCCGTAAAAGAGGTACATGAAAGCGCTGGCAAAATAGCCCGCGCTGAATAGCAGCGGAACTCCGACAATGTCCACGGCAACCCAGATCAGCCAGAATTCGGTCCAGCCGCGTGCCATGCCATACGTCGCCAGGAGTGAACCCATGAAGGTCCAGGCGTCTGCCCATACAGGAGGGTAGGAACCCATGGAATCGAAGACGGGAGTCAGGGCGGCGGTTCCCGCAATCATGGCGGCCACCATTCCGATCCGCACTTTGGGGCTTGCCCAGCCGGGCACGATGGCGCGGCCGTGGGTGCCTGCTTGGAGGCCCTGCCGCCAGCGGTACCAGCCGTAGGCGGCGACGCTGATGAACATGATCTGGCGTCCGGCCTGGCCCCACAGGGTTGCCGGCGAGGCGGCACCGAAAACGTTGCCAAGAAAGACCGTCAACAGGAGCAGGTTGCCTGCGATCCCGATGGGCCATGCCCAGACTTTGCGGCACATGCCGCCCAGGGCGCTGGCGAGCCCGAAAATATTGCCTAGCACTTCGCGAAGAACAAGGACAGATCCACCTACGGGAATCTGTGCTTCGAAGAGCCATCGCAGAAAGTCCATGTCGTTCCTTCCCTCGAATGCCGCGATGGCTCCGGGGGTGTACGACAGCGCGATGCCGGGCGCACGGAACGCCCAAGGCATGACTGTACGTGCTTCTCCCATCCAGACTTTAACTGTCGGTACTGGAATTCCACCAGTTCAACCGTCCGCCGTCGTGATTCCCGTGAAGGAATCCCGATGGCTCGCGGGTCGCGGACTATAACCGCCGGTTCGGAATTACACCGACCCCGGAGCACGTATGTGTGTTGCTATTCTGACACAACTGGAGCAATGGCCGATGTATTCCCTGACCAATATGCAGGCAATTGCGTCATTGTTGTCACATTGCCGCGAGGCCGGTCACATGGCCGCGAGGCCGGCGGCGCGCAGCCGCTCAATAGCCGCAGCGGGGTCCGCATGGCCGTAGACGGCGGATCCGGCAACGAACACATTTGCGCCGGCTTCGGCTGCCCGGACAATGGTCTCCTCCGTGACGCCGCCATCGACCTGGATTGCGACGCCGATACCTGAACCCTCGATCGCCGCCCGCGCCCGCCGGATCTTCGGCAGCGTAACATCCAGGAAGGACTGCCCGCCGAAGCCAGGCTCCACGGTCATGATAAGGAGCATGTCCAGTTCGCTGAGCATGTCCAGGTACGGTTCCACCGGCGTGGCCGGACGAAGGGCCATTCCTGCCTTCGCACCGCGGGCACGGAGCTCACGGGCGAGCTTGATGGGAGCCATGGCTGCTTCCGCATGGAAGGTCACGGAAGCCACGCCGGCGTCGGCGTAGGCCGGCGCCCATCGGTCGGCGTCGGCGATCATCAGGTGGGCGTCCAGCGGGACCGGGCTCACAGCCTGGATCCGCTCCACGACCGGCAGGCCGAGCGTCAGGTTCGGGACAAAGTGGTTGTCCATGACATCGACGTGGACGGCGTCGGCGTTGCTGATTCTCTTCAGCTCGGCTTCCAGGTTCACGAAGTCCGCGGACAGGATGCTCGGGTTGATACAGCACTCAGTCAAGGCAGTTCCCTCAGTGTTGGTGGCGGTCTGGTGGTGTTGGCAATTCTCCAGCTTAGGCACCCGGGACTTTCAGCCGGGGAATGGCGCCGAAGGTTACGGCTTCTTCCGGATAAGCGCCAGGAACATCGCATCGGTTTGATGCACGTGCGGCCACAATTGTGCTGTCAACTCGTGCCCGGCGCCGAGGTTGCCGGTCAGGCTGACCGAGTCCAAGGCCGCACCGGCGTCGATCTGCTCCAGGTCATCCCGCTTGCGCAGGACATCGCTGACGACGGCGGTGGTTTCGGCCGGGTGCGGGGAGCACGTCACGTACGCCACCACTCCGCCCGGTTTGACGGCGTCGATGGCCGAGTTGAGCAATTCACGCTGCAACGGACCGAGATCGGCAAGGTCCTTGGGCGTCCGGCGCCACCGTGATTCGGGGCGGCGGCGCAGCGCGCCAAGGCCGCTGCAGGGAACGTCAACCAGAACCCGGTCGAAGGTTTCCGGTTGTTCCTTGCCGACGTCGCGGCCATCGCCTACCCGCACGCTCCAGGCGCCCGCCGGAACCGCCGAAAGGGCTTGGCTGACCAGCTTCGCCCGGTGTTCTGCGGGTTCATTGGCCAAGAGGCTCGCACCTTCCTGGCGGGCGAGGGCGGCCAGCAGCGCGGCCTTGCCACCGGGGCCGGCGCAAAGGTCCAGCCACTTCTCGCCGTCTTTGGCGCCCCGTCCGAGGTCCACGGCCGCGACGGCGCGGGCTACCAGCTGGGATCCGACGTCCTGGACGCGTGTGGTGCCTTCGCGGATGGAGGACATGCGCCCGAGGTCGCCGCCGCTGGACAGCGCCGAGTCGATGACGAGTTCGCCGGGAGTGGCCCCGCTTTCCAGGGCTTCATCAAGGTTGCCGATGCCGGGCAACGCCACCAGGTTCACCACAGGGGCCGCGTTGTCGGCTTCGAGCAGCTCGTTGATTTCGCTGGCGGGACGGCCATGCATGACGAGCGATTGGCGCAGAGCCCTGACAATCCATTCCGGGTGCGCGTGGCGTACGGAAGCGATCCTGGTCTCGTCGGTCTCGTTTTCCAGCAGGTGGTCGAGCCACTCCGGAAGCGTCCTTGCGGTGACTTTTCGGAGCACCGCGTTGATGAGCGACGACGGGCCTGCTCCGATGACCGCGCGGGCCAGCCCGACAGTCTGGTCGAGTGCGGCGTGGGCAGGAACGCGCATCGCGAGCAATTGGTGGGCACCAAGTCGCAACGCATCCAGGACTGCCGGATCCAGTTGGGCGAGGGGCCGGTCGACACACTCGGCCAGGACGGCGTCGTACATCCCCTGGCCGCGCAGCGCCCCGTAGCTCAGCTCGGTGGCGAATCCGGCGTCGCGCTTGTCGAGGTGGTGGTGGCGGATCCGTGAGGGCAGCACGAGGTTTGCGTACGCGTCTTCCGAAGCTACTGCGCGTAAGACTTCGAACGCCACCAATCGTGCCGGATCCGCGCGCCGGGTCCGCTGGGACGGTGCGTTGGTGGAGAAACCGCGTTGCGGGCCCCTGTTGCGTTCGCGGCCTTGGGCGTCGCGGTTGCTTTCGCCGCGGGGACCGCGGTTGCCGTGGCCCCCGCCGTCCCTGTTCCCACTGTTGTTGGGGCCGCGCCGGCCGGACTCATTCATTCGAATTCCACGCTTTCTGGTGTTGCCAAACCACGGGCCCAATCGGCCGACGGCATCATCTTCTTGCCCGCAGGCTGGATCCCCCTGAGCTGCACTGCATGTGATCCGGTCCCGACCAGGACGTTCTTGCCGTCAACCCGGACCTGGCCGGGTGCAAGGTCCCGGATGTCCGGGCGCAAACCTAAGGGTTCCAGCTTGACGCGCTGCCCGTCGAGCATGGTCCACGCTCCCGGCTCGGGCGTGACCCCACGGGACCTGCGGTTAATGGCGAGGGCCGGTTGCGTCCACTCGAGCCGGCCATCGTCGAGCGTCAGTTTGGGAGCGAGAGAGACGTCGCCTTGCTGGGGCACGGGGGCCGCTTTGCCGGACTCGACGGCGGAGACTGTCTGGGCGAGCAGGATCGCGCCGCTGCGCGAGAGCCGCTCCAGCAAGTCGCCGGCCGTGTCTTCAGGACGTACGGTTTCCGTCAAAGTCCCGAAGACAGGTCCGGTGTCGAGTCCCTCCTCGAGGAGGAAGGTAGCGGCTCCGGTGATGTCGTCACCGGCCATGACTGAACGTTGGATCGGTGCGGCGCCGCGCCAGGCAGGGAGGAGGGAGAAGTGGAGGTTGATCCAGCCGTGGCGCGGTACTCCGAGCGCGGCTTTGGGGACGAGGCCCCCGTAGGCGACGATCGCTGCGACGTCCGGCTCGTACGAAGCGATCCGCTCGGTGGTCCCGGCGTCCACCTTGGAGGCGTGGATGATGTCGATGCCGAGTTCAGCTGCACGTGCTGCCACGGGCGACGGCGTCAGGATCCGTTTGCGGCCGGTAGGGGCGTCCGGCCTGGTAAGCACCGCCACGATCTCAAAACCGGCCTCGATCAGCGCGTCAAGGGAAGGGACTGCGACAGCCGGGGTGCCGGCGAAAAGCACCCTCATTCGGCGGCTCCGAAGCTGCCGAAGCTCGAGCCCACAGTGTTGGCCCTCTTGGCGGTGGTCCGTTCAGTCACGGAGTGGTAGTTCGCTGCGCGGATTGCACGGAGGGCGGTTTTCCGGTCCTCACCCTCCAGGCGGTCCGTGAACAGGATCCCGTCCAAGTGGTCGGTCTCGTGCTGGAAGCAGCGGGCGAGCATGCCCTCCGCCTCAACGGACACGGGGTTGCCGTTCAGGTCCACGCCGGTGGCGCGGGTGGTCTTGCGGCGGCGAACCGGGAACGCGAGTCCGGGAATGGAGAGGCAGCCTTCTACCTCGTCAGGCTGGAAGTCATCGCTGCTCTCGAGCACGGGGTTGATGATGTGACCTTCCACACCCCCGATCCGGTAAGTGAAGACCCGCTGGCTGACGCCGATCTGCGGCGCGGCGAGCCCGGCACCGTCCACGTCTTCCATGGTCTCGGTCATGTCCGACACGAGTTTGGCGAGCTCTGGCCCGAATTCCGTCACTGGATCAGCAACCGTGCGGAGCACGGGGTCGCCGATGATACGGATACTCAAAATGGCCATGTGCTGTCTTTCCTCACGATCGGCGAAGCTTGGGTCCCCGCAAAAGGGGCCTAGGCCAGTTTAGTTGAGGCCGCGGGCGCCGCGGCGGCAGAGTACGACGGCGGAGCTACAGGGAGCAGCGCCGTTCCGGCCGCGGCCACATCGGCAGACATCTCCCACACCCGTTTCAAGGCGCAGAACTTCCACCAGTGGTGCTTGAGGACGTCCGGGTTGGCGCGCTGGGGACGCACCTCGGTCTCGCCGATAGCCACCGCGAGCAGGACAGGGTTTTCACCGTATTTCCACGGCTCCCACTCACCTGCCACTGGATCCACAAGGCTTTCTTCGGCCTTCATGCCCGCAACCAGTTGCATCACCACCTTGTCGTCGAGAGGTTTCACTGTTCCATCGCGGGTGGTGCCTTTGGTCTTGTAGTCGATCAGGCAGACCCTGCCGTTGATTTTGGCGACGAGGTCCAGGGTTCCGGCATAGCCAACGCTGGCGTTCCACACGGTGATCTCCGGCGCAATGGGCTCCACCCGGTACAGCTCCCACCACTCATCGAAACGGGCCGCGAAGGCTTCCTCGCCGTTTGAAGCGAGCTCGTCGCGCGTTTCCTTCACGCGGTGCGGGCGTCCGAGGGCGCGGAGGGCCACTTGCTCGCAGTAGTTATGCACGCGGTCACCACGGCGTGCGGCATCGTCCCGGTACACCTCCGCAGCCTTTGCTGCCTTGTTGACGGCCTGCCTCATCTTGGCAGGACTGGAAAGATGCTGCGGGAGCTCAGGGTCTTTCGCCAGGCTGCTGGCACCCATGTAGCCGAACCAGCCGTCCAGGGAGTGGGCCTGCTGGCCGATCACCGTGGTGATGGAAGGGACCGAGAAGGTCTCGGACGTGGACCGGGCATACATCCGGCCGTATTCGGTGGCATGGGCAAGCAGTGGATCTGTCATGGGAAAACTCTTTCACACACCGCTGACAAGAAGATGCGGAGCTCTGGTGGCTGCCGACGGGACCTCGCCCGGTAATTAATGTGCCCCTCACGCATGGCGCACGGGGTTCTCCGACTCCCGGTGCCATAATTGGTCACGTCCTCGGCTACGGGAGCGAATCTTGGTCCTCGATATAACAACACTGCGCGTCGCCCTTGGCGTGGTCGCTCTTACGCTGCTCCTCTTGTTCTACGCATCGTTCAGGCGCACACGGTCGTCCTACAACGGGTGGTGGTGCATCGCCCTCCTGTTCTTCCTCGCAGGGAACCTGGCTTTCCTGCTCAACGGGACGCCGTATCAAATCTGGGCGAACCCCTCGGGAAACGTCCTCCTGGTGGGAGGAGCATTCAGTGTGTGGACCGGTGCCCGGTCCCTCAGGATGTTGCCGCCGCCAAGGTGGCAATTTGCGGCAGCCTGTGGCGTCACGGCCCTCGCCTCCGTTTTGGAAAGCCCCGGTTTCAACACCTGGTCCGGGGGCCTGGTCTACCTGGGATTCATGACGCTGGGCATCGCCTTGGCGTGCCGCGATCTATGGCTGCTGGATTCCAGCTACTCCCACGTGCACAAGTCGATGGCCTTGGCCGCGGGGTTCCTGGCCGCATACTATTTCTGCCGCCTGTCCGTGTACCTCGTCGAAGGTCCAAGCGGACCGAACTTCCGCATGTATTTCGGCCCATCCATGGCCAGCCTGGTCACGCTGATACTCCTGGTTGCCGTCTCTTTCAGCATGACAGCCCTCAGCAACGATCAGTTGATCAACCGGCTCAGCGAACGTGCTGCCCGCGACAACCTGACGGGGCTCCTCAACCGTGGCACGTTCATGGACCTGGCTACCAAGGAACTCGAGCGACTGCACGCCACGAGCTCCGTCGCCTCCTTGATCCTGGCCGACCTGGACCATTTCAAAGCGATCAACGACGAGTTTGGTCATGCCGCCGGTGACGCCGCCCTTCAGGCATTCGCTGCTGCGTGCTCCGAGTCCGTACGATCCACCGACCTGGTCGGACGATACGGGGGCGAAGAATTCATCTTGCTCTTGCCGGGAGCCAGCCAGGAGCGGGCCGAAAGCATCGCGGGCGACATCAATCGCTCTTTGGCGGCAAGCAAAAACCTCGACCACATCCACCTTCCGACGGTGAGTTACGGAGTCACCTCAACCCAGTTCGGCGCAGTCGACCTCACGGCGATGATCGCCGCCGCCGACACCGCCCTTTACCAAGCCAAGTCACTCGGAAGGAACCGGGTGGTCAGGGCAGAGCCTCGCGCATGACCAGGCCCCGATGGGCGTAAAGCAGGAACTCGTCGCCAACGACAAGAGGTCCTGTGCGAAACATGAACAATGTTTCGCACAGGACCTCTTCTTGGTGGGCGATACTGGGTTCGAACCAGTGACCTCTTCGGTGTGAACGAAGCGCGCTACCACTGCGCCAATCGCCCGTGCACAAGAAGACTAGCCGACCCCGGCCGGAATTCAAAAATCCGGAAAGTATCGGCTCGACCGACTAGGCAACAACCAGGAAAAGGCCTACGAATCACACTGGTGTAACTCGCAAAATCCGCGCCAATTCAAGGAACTTAAGCCCATTGCCTACGATTCGGACAGATCGATTTGGAGTTTCCCGGAACCTCCTATAGAGTTTTTACTCGTCGGAAAGCGACGGAATGCCCCCTGCGGGCAGGCCGCCGAAGAAGACTATGCGGACGTAGCTCAGCTGGTAGAGCACCACCTTGCCAAGGTGGATGTCGCGAGTTCGAATCTCGTCGTCCGCTCGCAGGACACTGTCACGGCATTGATTTCTTGGAACCCCAGGAATAGTGCTTACACGGTGGGTTGGCCGAGAGGCGAGGCAGCGGCCTGCAAAGCCGTATACACGGGTTCGAATCCCGTACCCACCTCGGTGAAAACCTTGGTTTCCGGTCCAGGCCGGATTGCATTTGGGCGATTGGCGCAGCGGTAGCGCGCTTCCCTGACACGGAAGAGGTCACTGGTTCGATCCCAGTATCGCCCACCAAGGCAAGGCAACTTGCTTGTTGATGAAAGTCCGGCCTCGCCGGATGATCGTCATGTGCGGACGTAGCTCAGCTGGTAGAGCACCACCTTGCCAAGGTGGATGTCGCGAGTTCGAATCTCGTCGTCCGCTCTAGTATTTTAAGGTCCCGGCAACGGGCCGGCCGGCTTATGCCGATCCGGGCGATTGGCGCAGCGGTAGCGCGCTTCCCTGACACGGAAGAGGTCACTGGTTCGATCCCAGTATCGCCCACCAAGGCAAGGCAACTTGCTTGTTGATGAAAGTCCGGCCCCGCCGGATGATCGTCATGTGCGGACGTAGCTCAGCTGGTAGAGCACCACCTTGCCAAGGTGGATGTCGCGAGTTCGAATCTCGTCGTCCGCTCCATTTCCTCGACATCTGGCCAGCGCCGCTGGTCAAAAGCAGTGACACCGCCCAAGCAGCTCCGCCGGAGCTGCTTTTTTTGTGCCCGCAGACGCCCATCACCCGTGCCACCTACTCGAAAGATCAGCAAAACCGATCAATACCACTCAGCAAAAATCACTTTATCCAATGTGATTCGTATCGCATACTTTCTTCAGTCCCAATTCGTCCACGCCCACACGCAGGAGCACGGTGAATCAACAAACAGTTGTTCGTTCGATCATGAGGAAGAAACCCATTGACGACATCGAGGAGGAAAGCAAGCACAGCGGGCTCTTCAAAAGCCTGGGCCTCTGGCAACTGACAGCCATCGGCGTCGGCGGCATCATCGGCGTCGGGATCTTCTCCCTGGCCGGGCTCGTGGCGCATGGAAGCGCGGACACCCCGGGTGTCGGCCCCGCAGTGCTGATCTCGTTCCTGGTCGCGGGCCTTGCCTCAGCGGCCGCGGCACTTTCCTACGCCGAATTCGCCGGCATGATCCCCCGCGCCGGATCCGCCTATACCTATGGCTACGTTGCCCTTGGCGAGGTCATCGGCTGGTTCATCGGCTGGGACCTCCTACTGGAGTACATCGCAATCGTCGCCGTCGTCGCGATCGGCATTTCCGGCTACTTCGACGCGTTCCTTTCCGGGATCGGCGTCCACATGCCGGCGTGGATGACCTCAACGGCGGACGAAGGACATGGCGGCATCATCAACCTGCCGGCCATCCTGGTCTGCCTGCTGGTCACCTGGATCCTGTCGCGTGGAACCAAAGCCTTCGGCCGCTTCGAACTCGTGGCGGTGGCCATCAAGGTGGTCCTGATCCTGTTCATCATCGGCCTGGGCATCTTCTACATCAACACGAACAACTACAATCCGTTCATGCCCAGCGGCTTCGGCCCGGTGGTGGCCGGTTCGGCCACCGTGTTCTTCGCGGTGTTCGGCTACGACGCCATGAGCACCGCGGCCGAAGAAGCCAAGGACGGCAAGAAGCACATGCCCAAGGCAATCGTGCTCTCCCTTGTCATCGCGATGCTCCTCTACGTTGCGGCGACCCTGGTGCTCACCGGCATGCAGAACTACAAGGACATCAACCCGACGGCCGGTTTCGCCTCCGCCTTCAGCAGTGTGGGCCTGCCCGTCATCGCCACCATCATCTCGGTGTTCGCCGTGCTGTCGATCCTCACCGTGATGTTGACCTTCCTGCTCGGCGTTACCCGAGTCTGGTTCTCCATGAGCCGCGACGGTCTGCTCCCGGGCTGGTTTGCCAAGACGGACCGCCATGGCACCCCGCAGCGCGTCACCTGGATTGCCGGCATTACGTCAGCTTTCCTGGCGGGCGTGTTCCCCATCAAGGCCGTTGCGGACTTGACCAACATCGGCATCCTGGCCGCGTTCGTCGTCGTCTGCCTCTCGGTCATCATCTTCCGGTACAAGAAGCCGGACGCGCCGCGTACCTTCCGGCTGCCATTCATGCCGCTGGTTCCCGCGTTCGGCATGCTGGCATCGGCCTTCCTCATGACCCAGTTGCATTGGGAAACCTGGCTTCGCTTTGTCGTGTGGCTGGTCATCGGACTGGTCATCTACTTCGGCTACGGCCGCAAGCATTCGCTCATGAATCCGGACAGTCCGCGCCACCATGAGCTTTCTCCCGACAAGCAGCTGTGACCCCCTCGAAAATTCGTTTGACATCCCAGTCAAATTTTTCCTTGGCACCTCCAAGGTCTCGGGTTAGGATCGAAAACGGAGGAGCGAACTGGCTCCGTGATTGAAGGGAGGTGCCCGTGGGATTATTTGACGATCTGAAGGGCAAAGTTCAGGACCTCGTTGGTGGCAAGGAAGAAGCCATCAAGGACGGCATCGAATAGGCCGCCGATTTTATCGACGACTAGATGCGGTTCAGAGAGCCGCTTCCGAGTTCGTGGGCAACCTCGACGGTTTGCTGTAAGGGCTACGGTCTGGACAGCTCCCTCCGCCAATGAGGCTCCGTAGCCGGTCCAACCGGCCAGAGCTCCCGAATACAGTTACGTCAACGGGGCACCGGTCCCGCCGCGAGGCGCCGCCGGTGCCCTTGGCGTTTAACCGCGGTCGCCTCGGCAGGCGGGCCACGGCTCCGGTAACGTGATGGACTATGCCAGCGTCATCTCTCCACACCGGACAGTCACGTCCAGCCACCGCTTCCCGGCAGCTCTCCCGTCCGCTTGTGGCCGGAATTGTGACCGCGCTGGTCGGCTTCACCTCATCCTTCGCGGTGGTACTCGCAGGCCTCCGGGCGGTCGGGGCCACCCAGGAACAGGCCGCCAGCGGGCTCCTGGCCCTCACCCTCACCTTCGGGCTCGGCGTCCTCTGGCTTTCCTGGCGGTCGCGCTTGCCTGTCACGCTTGCATGGTCTACGCCCGGTGCGGCACTGCTCGCAGGAACCGGGGTGCCCGACGGCGGGTGGCCGGCCGCCGTCGGCTCCTTCCTCATCGCTGGTGTGCTGATCGCCCTGACGGGGCTCATCCCGGCCCTTGGAAAGCTGATGGCGAAGATTCCCACGGCCCTCGCCCAGGCGATGCTGGCCGGAGTGCTCCTGTCCCTCTGCCTCGCCCCGTTCAAAGCCTTGGGCACCGCTCCCCTATTGGTGGCTCCTGTGATCCTCTGCTGGCTGGTCATGATGAAGCTGGCGCCCCGCTGGTCGGTACCTGCCGCGCTGTTGGTGGCTCTCGCGGTTATCGGAATCTACATCGTCGTCAACGGCGTAAGCATCCCCACGAACCGGCTGTTGCCTGAATTGCATTGGACCACTCCCGCTTTCACGCTCAGCACGGTGGCCGGCATCGCCTTGCCCTTGTTCATTGTCACCATGGCATCCCAGAACATTCCGGGGGTGGCAGTGCTGAAGTCTTTCGGCTACACCGTCCCGTGGCGCCAGTCGATGCTGGTGACAGGGGCAGGGACTGCGCTGGGGGCTCCCTTTGGCGGACATGCGATCAACCTCGCCGCGCTGAGCGCTGCGCTGGCTGCAGGAGAGGAAGCAGGTGAAGACAGGGGCCGGCGCTGGATCGCAGCCTTCACGTCAGGCCTGGCCTACCTCGTGCTGGCAGCCTTCTCCGCCGCGCTGGTGACCGTCGTGGCGGCGGCACCGCCAGGGCTCCTGGAAGCCGTCGCGGGCTTGGCGCTGCTGGGCACCCTGGCCTCTGCCATCGCTTCGGCCCTGGCTATTGCCGAAGAACGCATCGGAGCCTCCGTGACGTTCCTGATCGCCGCCTCGGGCCTCAGCTTCGCAGGGATCGGCGCCGCGTTCTGGGCGCTTGCCGCCGGAATCCTGGTGCGTTGGGTCCTGAAAGATAGGGAACCCGAAAAGTAGAGCAGGGCCTGCCCTAGAGTGGGCCTGCCTAGAGTGGGGCAGCGGGGTCCCTACGTGGCGACGGAGTCGACACGAAAGGGCCTGCCTAGAGTGGGGCAGCGGGGTCCCTACGTGGCGCGGAACGCGACACGAAAGGGCCTGCCCGAATCTCTTAAGAAGGCTCGTGGTTCTGGCCCTCACGCGCCAAGGCGGTCAGACGGGACACGGCGCGGAAGTACTTCTTCATGTACCCGCCGGTCATCATTTCCTCCGTGAAGAGCTTGTCGAAGGGCACGCCGCTGGCGAGGATCGGGACGTCCTTGTCGTACAAACGGTCGGCCAGCACCACGAAGCGAAGGGCGACTGCCTGCTCTGTAATGGTTTCGACGTCACGCCAGACAACCGCATCGATTCCTGCGATCAGCTTGCGATACCGGCTGGGGTGGACACCGGCCAGGTGGTCGATCAGGCCGCGGAAGTTGTCCACGGCCACGGTCTGGCCATCGAACTCGGCGTGCATCTGCCGCTTGAGGTCTTCGGTCTTCAAGGGTGCCGGAGCTGCGGGCAAGCCGCGGTGCCGGAAGTCTTCCCCGTCGATCCTGACAACATCGAACTGGTCCGCGAGGACCTGAATCTCCCGCTGGAAGTCGACGGCCGCAAAGCGGCCGTCCCCCAGTGAACCAGGCAGAGTGTTGGACGTGGCAGCAAGCTTCACACCGGCGTCGGACAATTCACGCATGAGGCGGGACATGAGCACCGTGTCGCCCGGATCGTCGAGCTCAAATTCGTCGATGCAGACAAGCTTGTAGCTGCTCAAAGCCTCCACGGTCTTCCGGAAGGACAGAGCGCCCACCAGGTTGGTGTACTCCACGAACGTCCCGAAGGCTTTCGGTCCCGGAGCCGAGTGCCACAGTGAAGCCAGCAGGTGGGTCTTTCCGACGCCGAATCCGCCGTCGAGGTAGATCCCGGCCCTGCTGTTGACCTTCTTGCTGAAAAGGCGCTTGAACAGGCCGTCTCCGTCGCCGGCCCCCACTGTCGCCCCAAACGCTTCCAGGGACTTGACCGCTGCCGCTTGGCTGGGCTGGTTCGGATCAGGCCGGTAGCTCTTGAAGGACACCTCTCCGAACCGTGGCGAAGGGTAGAAACCCTTGAGAATCTCATCCGCTGAGACCGCCGGCGTGCGCGCGGCGAGCTGTTCGATCTGTACCAATGCGGTCCGTTCTTCGTGTCGTAAGTCCCCAGCAAGAATACCGGCAATGCCACGCCCCGGGCGGACACGTGATGAAGGCCATATTTCACCATATGAACGGGGAGGAGCTTTAGTCCCCGGCCCTCGATACTGTGGGATTAATGCCCGGGCACGTCTTATCGCCCGGCGCCGCCCGGTGTCAGTGAAAGTGTCAGTGAAAGGCCATACCAATGTCCTACCCCGTTGAACAGAACGAGAAGTTCGCCGCGTACGCCCACCCCGAACGTCTGGTGTCCACCGAGTGGCTTGCCGCAGCCCTTGAGGGCGGCGCCCTCGGCGACGGCAAGCTGGTTGTTGTCGAATCCGACGAAGACGTCCTCCTGTACGAGACCGGCCACATTCCGGGCGCAGTCAAGATCGACTGGCACACGGACCTGAACGATGAAGTCACCCGCGATTACGTCGACGGTGAAGCGTTCGCAGCCCTGGCAGCCGCCAAGGGCATCTCGCGGGACACCACCGTGGTGATCTACGGCGACAAATCCAACTGGTGGGCCGCTTACGCCCTCTGGGTTTTCACGCTCTTCGGCCACGAAGACGTCCGGCTCCTGGACGGCGGCCGCGACAAGTGGATCGCCGAGGGCCGCGAAGTCACCACCGACGTCCCCCAGCCCGCCCCGGGCGACTACCCCGTGATCGAACGCAACGACGCCCCGATCCGTGCCTTCAAGGATGACGTGCTGGCGCACTTCGGCAAGCCGCTGATCGACGTCCGCTCCCCCGAGGAATACACCGGCCAGCGCACCCACATGCCGGCTTACCCCGAAGAGGGCGCCCTGCGCGGGGGCCACATCCCCACCGCAGCTTCCATCCCGTGGGCACGCGCGGCTGCCGAAGATGGCACGTACCGTAACCGGACCGAACTTGAGGCCCTCTATCTCGGGGAAGCCGGCCTCACGGAAGGCGACGACGTCGTGGCCTACTGCCGCATCGGCGAACGTTCCAGCCACACCTGGTTCGCACTGAAGTACCTGCTTGGTTTCGAAACGGTCCGCAACTACGACGGTTCCTGGACGGAGTGGGGCAATGCCGTGCGCGTCCCGATCGTCAAGGGCGCTGAGCGGGGTTCCGTGCCCGCACTCGCCGGAAAGTAGTCCGGAATCCCTGTGCCTTGCCATATCGGCCTGCCATATTGGACTGGCCATTTTGAAGCAACGGGGACCAGACCGGCACGGACTTGCGTAAGCTGGAAGTGATGAGTACTAATACTTTGCCCTCCGCACTGGCGGAAATTGTCGATGACTTCCAGGCATTGACCGAGCCCGACCGCCTTCAGCTGTTGCTTGATTTCTCGCGCGGGCTCCCGGCCTTGCCGGAACGGCTGCTGGACCACCCTGAACTCCTGGAGCAGGTGGTGGAGTGCCAGTCGCCGCTGTTCCTGACCATTGAGCAGGAAAAGAAGCCCGACGGCGTCGCTTACCGTTTGTTCTTCAAGGCACCGCCGGAAGCGCCCACGACGCGCGGCTTTGCGGGCGTTTTGCACGAAGGCCTAGACGGGCTGACCGCCGCGGAGATCCTCGCCGTTCCGGATGACATGCCGGAACTGTTGGGCCTCACCCGGGCAATCACGCCGCTGCGCATGCGCGGCATGACGGCCATGTTGGGTCGGATCAAGCGCAAAGTCGCTGCGGCGGACCGCTTGTTGTCCTGATCCGGGATACCCAGCGAATGGCCAAGAAACAGGCTTCACAGGGAAAGCCGGCCACAGCCGTACTGGCTGCGGCCGGCGTTCCTTTCACGCTGCACCCCTATGCGCATGATCCTTCGGCCGCGAGCTACGGGCTTGAGGCTGCCGAGGTCCTGGGTATCGATCCCGGCAGGGTCTTCAAGACCTTGATGGTGGACATTGAAGGCAAGCTCGCGGTGGGCATCGTCCCGGTGAGTGGCACCCTCGACCTCAAGGCAATCGCAGCGGCTCTCGGATCCAAGAAGGCCACCATGGCCGATCCCAAAATGGCCGAGCGACGCACCGGCTATGTCCTGGGCGGGATTTCCCCGCTGGGCCAACGCCAGCCATCGCCCACTGTGCTCGACGAATCGGCGTTGGCCTTCGGCACGGTCCTGGTTTCCGGTGGACGCCGCGGCCTGGACATTGAGCTGGATCCCGCAGACCTTATCCGGCTGACCGGCGCCCGGACTGCCCCGATCGGCAACCCTTAGGAAACTCCGGGGCCAGCGCAGGTACTCTCAAGCAGCGTCCGGCCCGTTCTCAATCCGACACCGGCCCGCCACGGGGCGTGAGGTGCGGAGCGAGCCATGAGCGGACCAGCCGTTCCCATTTCTGGGGATCCACGTTCCACTCTTTCGTGTGGCGCGCGCCCTCGAAAGGCTCAAAGGTGACCATGTCCGGATTCTTTTCGGCGAGGCTGGCCGAGGGTTCGTAGGGGACGTACTCATCATCCACGCTGTGGAGCACCAGCGTCGGGGTCCGCAGTTCGACGGCTCGGGCATCCCAGTCCATTGCCTTCAAGTCGACGGGCGCGGCCAGGCCGGTGAGGCGCCGGCCCAACGGGTGCCCCAACATCAACTGCCCGTAACGGCCCACGGCGTAGGGGATCCTGTTGATCTGCGCGTGGTGTGCCAGGACATTGACCCAGTTGATCACCGGCGCGTCCAGGACCATGGCCCTGATCACGTGCCTGTTGCGCGAAAGATCGGCCGTCTGCAGGCAGATCGCCCCGCCCATAGACCATCCGAACAAGACCACTTCGTGGGCGCCGTGGGCGAGTGCGTACTCAATGGCGGCGTCGACGTCGTGCCATTCCGTGGAGCCCAGGCCGTAACGCCCGTCCGGGGCAGAGGGGGCCAGTCCGTCGTTCCGATAGGAAACCAGCAGGCTGTCGAGTCCGAGATCGTGCGCGACGCGCACTGCGCGCAAGCCTTCGAGTCGGGTGGCACCACGGCCATGGACCATGATGGCCCATACCTTCGCGGGCTTCCCTGCGGCTGACGGAACCAGCCAGGCCGGCGCCTGGCCACCCTCGACGTCGATCTGTATTTCTTGCGAATCCAGGCCAAGCGCCGCCGGGGAGTCGTAGACGGCACCGCTCCACCATCCGCGCCGGGCTGTGGCCAGATCCCCGCTGTAGACTTCCTCGACTTCGCGCTGCACCGTCCGCTCTGCGGGCGAATAGGACACGATCCTTCCGATCCGCGCGGCCCCTGTCCCGCCCGCGAAGAAGAGGCTGAACACTCCGTCGATGGTGGTGTCCGGGGTAGCCGCGAGGATGACCTGGAGCCCGTCGTCACGGCGCACCACCGCCAATACCTCCTGGTCGGCCTCGCGCGCCGTGGGGGTAATGACGCGCCTGGCGAAATAGGCGGCGAGCGCCGAAGACCCTGCGCCCAGCAAGCCGGCAATGCTGCTTCCTGCAACGATCCCCACAACGGTCCATTTGGCGCGGGCGGACATTTTTGCGCCGTTCTCAACGGTTGGCGCAGCTCGGGTCATGGATGCCATGTGACCATTCTCCCGGTTGCGGGGCGGTGTTCCGAACAGCGCCCTCTGTGGCGTTTCTTCCCGGGAGTCGACGCCGCGGCGAGAACAGAATTGCCGCACGAAACCATGCCTGAAGGCGCGGCTCAGGTCTACGCTGTAGCCATGAGTGAACCAATCGTCATCCTTACCGAAGAGCCTCTCGGCCCGGACGACCGCGTCAATATTGCCAAACTGATCGACGGCGGTGACTCGCCCCTGGTGGTGTTGGTGCCCTCGAACACAGAGCGGCACTTGTTGGTGGACTTCCTTGAGAATCTCTCCTTGCTTGAAATAGCCAAGGCATTCCGGGATCTGCTCGCGGAGGCGCCGGATCCCCAGTCGGAGCGGGCCCAGGCTGCCGAGACCTTGTCGGCGTCGCTCGGGGCCCTGGATGGGCTGGGTGGCGGGGTAACTGGTGAAATCGTCGACGGCGGTGCCGTGGCCGGCTTGGTGTCCAAGGTCAAGGCACTCAATGCCGCGCAGGCCGTCGTCGTCACCCGCCCTCACGCGATAGCCGATACGTTCCATACGGACTGGGCGAACAAGGCCCAGGACCAATTGGGGCTGCCCGTGCTGCATCTCTATGCGGGCTCGGGATTTATCGGCGACTCGTGAGCGTTGACAGAACATGAGCACTGCAGACAACAGGAAATACTTCCAAGCCGCGGACCCCTTGACCGGGGTTCCCCACCAGGATGTCGCGAAGGACGGGCAATGCGTGGAGAAAACGGACGCGGAGTGGCGCGAGGAGCTCACCCCCGAGGAGTTCAGGGTCCTCCGCCAGGCCGGAACGGAACGCCCCTACACAGGTGAATATTGGGACACCCATACAGCGGGCGTGTACCAATGCCGGGCGTGCGGCGCTGAGCTTTTCACGAGCAACGAGAAATTCGATTCCCATTGCGGCTGGCCGTCCTTCTGGGCCCCGCTCGCGGAAGGCACCGTCCGGTACATCCACGACCACACTTTGGGAATGGAACGGGTGGAGGTCCGCTGCGCCAACTGCGATTCACACTTGGGACACGTTTTCGAGGGTGAGGGCTACGGCACACCTACTGACCAGCGGTATTGCATAAACTCCGTTTCGCTCAAGCTTGTCGAGACCCCTGCCGGGCAGTAGTCCGGGGCGATAATTCGAGCCCGGGCTCGCCACGCAAACGCCAAGCTACCGGCAGCCCCCAGGGCCAGCCCTCCCCGGGCTGGATCTTCCGGGGCTGTCGGAACCACTTGCGAAAGAGTTTCTTATGCTCGGGCCACTTTTGAATTAGCGACTCTGGCCGCTTGCTACGCTCGCCTCAGAACAATGATTCTTGAGGAAAGGCACCGTCGACGATGACCACCACCGTTACCACCACCCGTCCGCGCATCACCTCGGACAACCGGGACTGGATCTCCCTGAAAGCCGCAGCCACCGCCCTTCAGGCGTTCCAGAGCCAGGATGGTTCCATCCAGGATTCCCTCCACCATGAGGCTGCCCGGGCATACACGGCCACCATCATGGAGGCCATCACAAGCCTGGCTCCTGCGTTCCCGCATGACGCTGCCTATCTCGAACTCCTGGTCACGGATTTCGGCCGCTGGGCCGACGCCGGCTTCGGAGTCCCGGACTTCCTCGACTCGCTGCTGGCCTTCCAACCGCAGGAACACCGCGAGGACGGGCTCCAGCATCTCGTGGTCTTCCCCATGTACACCCAGAACGGCAGCACGAGCCGTCTTGTGGAAGCGGTCCTGATCGAGGTGATCTGGCCAGAGTTCATCGGCGCATTGGAGGCCGGCGACTACTCCAACAAGCTCTTCGTTCCCATCCGTTTCCTGGACTTCACCCCCGGGTACGACACCAATTCAGCCGTGCTCTTTCCCGAGACCGTCGCAGTGCGGGAAACGCCTGCCTTCACGTGGGGCGCCATCTTCGCCGACCGCGAGGCCGCCCGCTTCCGTCGCGTTCTCAAGGCGGCTGCCGCAACAACCTCCCTTGAGCTCCCCGCGGATGCCGACGAGCTGTTGGATGACCAGGAACTCACGCAGCGGACCTTCGTCATGTGGGACCTGATCCATGACCGCACCCATATGCGCGGCGACCTACCCTTCGATCCGTTCATGATCAAGCAGCGGATGCCGTTCTTCCTCTACTCGCTCGAAGAGCTCCGCTGCGACCTGACGGCATTCCGCGAATCCGTCAGGATCGAGAAGGACGAGGACGCTTCCCCCGACGCCCGGCGCCACGCGAAGCTCGTGCAGTACGCCGTCATCTTCGACCGCATCTTCCGCTTCGCGATCACGGGCAACCGGGTCCGCAACTACGACGGCCTGGGCGGCCAGCTCCTCTTCGCCTGGATGCACCAGCACCACGTCCTGCACTGGACCGACAGCAAGCTCAGCATCGACTGGGACGAGGCCGCCGACGTCGTCGTCGAGCTCGGTGCCCGGATCGAGGAACTGTACTGGCGCTCCATCGACCGCCCCAAGGCCGCCCACTGGCTCGCAGCGTATAAGCTCATTTCCGGTACGGTCACTCCGCACCCGGCTTCGGTCTGGGCGAAGGGCCCAGAGGCACTGCCGCTCGACGGGCCGCCCCGCGGCCTCACCGACCAGGTCCTCGACGACGAATTCCCCCTGTCCATGTTCTACGAAGCACTGGAGAAGAAAATGCGTCCGATCATCGAATCAACCACCGGTATCACCGGGCAGACCGCAGCCTCATGACCGGCGGACCGCTGACTGTCGTCGTCACAGGTGGCAGCAACTCTTCCGGCATCGCCGTGGCCCGCGCCTTCGCGCTGGCCGGGCACCGGGTCTTCACCATCGGCTCGAACGAGGCCCGCATCAAGGCCGCAGCGGCCGAAGCGGGCGACGACGTCACTCCCCTGGTATGCGATCTTTCCCGGCTGGAGTCCGTGCGCGAACTCGCCTCGGAGATCCACGGGAGCACCGAAGGGGTCGACGGCGTCATCCACCTGGTGGGCGGGTGGCGCGGAGCCAAGGGAATCGAAGACCAGCCGGATGAAGACTGGGCCGCCCTTGAGCAAAGCGCCATCACCACCCTGAGAAACGTTTCCCGGGTCTTCTACAAGGATCTCGCCTCCTCCCCCACGGGTCGTTTCGCCATGGTGAGTTCGACGGCGGTCGCCGCACCTACCGCCGGGGCCGCGACCTACGCGGCGGCCAAGGCTGCCGCGGAGACCTGGACCCTGGCCGTGGCTGACGGATTCCGCCGTGATCAATCAGGCAATAAGGACGAACCCACGGAGCAGCACAGCGCGGCCGTCGTCTTCGTGGTCAAGTCGCTCTTGGACGCGGCGATGCGGCGGGAACACCCGGAGCGGAAATTCCCCGGCTACACGGACGTAGAGGACTTGGCGGCGGCCGCCGTCGGGCTCTTCGACAAGCCGGCAGCGGAACTGAACGGACAGCGCCACCTCCTGGCCAAATAGACTGAAAGCGTGAATGAACAAGTGACGAGCACTACAGAAGAATTCCCGGCTGCCCTCGATACGGAACCCAGTGGACGACTCCACGACCCCTCCGTCCGCGGTTTCGCCTCGGACAACTACTCCGGCGTCCACCCTGAAATCCTGGCGGCCCTTGCCGCAGCCAACGGCGGCCACCAGGTCTCTTATGGGGAGGACCAGTACACGGAACGGCTCCACGAAGTCATGGAGCAGCACTTCGGCGCAGGCATCGAGTGCTTCCCCGTCTTCAACGGCACCGGTGCGAATGTGTTGTCCCTGCAGTCGCTGCTGCCGCGCTGGGGTGCCGTCATCTGCGCCTCGACCGCCCACATCAACATGGACGAGAACGGCGCGCCGGAGCGGATCGGCGGCATCAAGCTCCTCCAGGTCCCGACGTCGGACGGCAAGCTGACTCCGGAATTGATCGACCGCGAAGCCTGGGGCTGGGGCGACGAGCACCGCGCGCAACCCTTGGCCGTCTCCATCACGCAGACAACGGAACTCGGCACGTGCTATACCCCGGAGGAAATCCGGGCGATCGCCGACCACATCCACGCCAAGGGCATGAAACTGCACATGGACGGCGCCCGGCTCGCCAATGCCGCCGCCCACCTTGGCGTGCCGTTGCGGACGTTCACCCGCGACGCCGGCGTGGACATTTTGTCCTTCGGCGGCACCAAGAACGGGCTGCTGTTCGGCGAGGTAGTGGTCGCCCTGAATCCGGAAGCCGCCCACGGGCTGAAGTTCCTGCGCAAGATGAACATGCAACTGGCCTCCAAGATGCGCTTCATTTCGGCCCAGTTCATCGCGCTTCTGGAGTCCGGGCTGTGGCTTCGCTCTGCGGAACACGCAAATGCCATGGCCTCGCGGTTGCGTGCGGCAGTCGACTCGATCGAGGGTGTGGAGCCCACACAGGCCACGGAGTCCAACGGCGTCTTCGCGGTCCTGCCCGCCGGCGTCGCCGATCGCCTCCGCTCCTCGTTCAAGTTCTACGACTGGAACGAAGCGAACCGCGAGGTGCGCTGGATGTGTTCCTTCGACACCACCGAAGAGGACATCGATTCCTTCGTTGCCGCAATCAAGCGCGAACTGGCGTCCGCATAGGGCACGGGACGGGGCGGCGTGGCTTCAAGGTTTCGCCGCCCCGGACACATAATCTGCGAAGGTGAACGCACTCGCACAGGTTCCCGCGGATTTTTTGCATGCGTTGGGAACGCTACGAAAAGCAAAGTGCCGGAGCGAGCTGCGGCTCGCGGAAATCCCGGCGCCCTCCCGCTTGGCGCCATACGCGGTGGCTTTAGGGGCAGAGGTCTTCAGCCGGTCGACCCGTCCCGGCCGGACCCCGGTCCATGGCCCTGCAGCCATGGCATTTTCCAGCGAGAACAACCCGGGATCCCCCGGCGCCGCCGATGACGAAGACGAAGACGACGAGCTTGCAACAGGCAGGTTCATCTTGCTCCACGATCCCGACGGCTCGGCTGTATGGGACGGGGAATTCCGGATCGTCACCTATATCCGGGCCCAGCTGGAAGCCGACATGGGCAACGACGCCATGCTCGGTTCCGTTGCGTGGACATGGCTCGTGGACGCGCTTGAGAACCATTCAGCCCAGTACCGCGCAGCGGGCGGAACGGCCACGCGCATCCTGTCCGAGAGCTTCGGGACTCTGGCCGATAGACCGGAAACCATCGACATCGAACTCCGTGCCTCGTGGACACCTGCGTCTTCAGATGTCCAGGCCCACCTGGAGGCATGGTGCGACATGGTCTGCACGTTCGCGGGACTGCCTCCCCTGCCGCCCGGCGTCACTCCCTTGCCTAATCGGCGGCTCACATGAAGGCCGTGAACGTCCGCTGTAATCCCCGGCCGGACCGGCCGAGCACAGAGTCGGTAAACTGAAGGCACCATGACCCCTGAAAATCTGGAACCCACCACAGCCGGCGCTCCGGCTGCTGATCCCACACCACACATCACGGTAGACGGCTTCGAAGGCCGGATACCTGAGATCATCGACCTGGATGCCCCGCGCGAGGGCGTGCCGCTTGTCATCGACACCCTGTCCGGCCTGGAGCGGTGCGCCGCTGCCATCGCCGCAGGATCCGGCCCCGCCGGGGTCGACGCCGAACGCGCCTCCGGCTTCCGCTACGGGCAGCGTGCCTTCCTGGTGCAGATCAGGCGCGACAGCGCAGGCACTTGGCTGATCGACCCCGAGCCTTTCGATGACCTGAAGATCATCAACGAGGCGCTGCGCGGCGTCGAGTGGATCCTGCACGCCGCCACGCAGGATCTTCCGTGCCTGGCCGAGCTTGGCATGTGGCCTGACAAGCTCTTCGACACGGAACTGGCCGCACGCCTTGCCGGACTGCCTCGCGTAGGCCTGGCAGCCGTCATCGAGCAACTCCTGGGCTTCGGCCTCGCCAAGGAACACTCTGCCGCCGACTGGTCCACCCGACCCCTCCCCGAACCCTGGTTGCGGTACGCGGCCCTCGACGTCGAAGTGCTGGCCGAATTGCGGGAAGAACTCATCGAACTCCTGGAAGCGGATGGCAAGCTGGAATTTGCCGAACAAGAATTTGCCGGCATCCTCGGAGCAGGCCTTCCGGCCGCGCGGGTGGACCCGTGGCGCAAGACCTCTGGACTGCACCAGATCCGTGACCGCCGTCAGTTGGCTGCCGTGCGCGAGCTTTGGTACGAACGGGATCAGCTCGCGCGGAAACGGGATGTTGCTCCCAGCCGACTCATTCCCGATTCCGCCCTGGTCGCCGCAGCCAAGGCCATGCCCACGACCGTTCCGCAGCTCCTGGCCACCAAGGGCTTCCACGGGCGGGCCGCACAGCGCGAAGCGCCACGCTGGCTGCGCTGCATTGCCGGCGCGAGGAGCACCGAAGACCTTCCACCGCTTCATCTTCCAACCAACGCTCCCCCGCCACCGCGGGTCTGGACAGACCGCGATCCCGAAGCCGCCGCCCGCCTGGGGACTGCCCGGCCCCGGCTTCAAGAGGCGGCCGATGGGCTCAAGCTTCCCGTGGAGAACCTGCTCACTCCTGATTACATGAGGCGCGTGCTGTGGCGGCCGCCGTCGGACATCACCCTGGAGTCCGTATCCGAAGAGCTGCGCGCCCTCGGCGCCCGCGAGTGGCAAATTGCCATCACGGCGCCGATCCTCGCCGAGGCGTCACTGAATCCGCAGCCGTTGCCGCCCAAGGAGCCCAAAGAGCCCCGGAACCCGCCGTCCCAGGAATGAACCCCGGCCCCCTAGACCAAGGTTCCCGCACTCCCCGTGTAACCCCCGCTCACAAACAAGCCCTTCAGGCACAACGCCCGCTCACAAACAAGCCCTTCAGGCACAACGCTCGCTCACATCAACACCCTTTCCAAGGGAAATCCTCGGGTGATGTGAGCGAGGATCCGCCGGAAATCCTCGGGTGATGTGAGCGAGGGTCCGCCGGAAACCCTTGATATGGGAGCGAGGGTCCGCCGGAAACCCTTGATATGTGAGCGAGGATCTCCTTGCGCGCTAAGTTACTGGCGAGTAACATGGCCGTCAATGACACCGGCTTCCCGTGTGAGGGCTGTCCGGCATCCATGTCTCAACGAGGAGCCCCACATGATCCAAACCCGGAACAGCGCCAAGCCGCGGGCAGTCCGCGACGTCGTCTTCGTGGACGGCGTCCGGACGCCATTCGGCAAAGCGGGCGAAAAAGGCATCTATGCGGGCACCCGTGCCGATGACCTCGTGGTCAAGTGCATCCGCGAACTGATGCGGCGTAACCCGGGCCTGCCCGCCGAACGCGTTGACGAAGTAGCCATCGCCGCCACGACCCAGACCGGCGACCAGGGCCTGACCATCGGCCGCACCGCCGCCCTCCTTGCCGGCCTGCCCCGCAGCGTACCCGGCTTTGCGATCGACCGCATGTGTGCCGGAGCAATGACCGCGGTCACGACGACGGCGAGCGGCATCGGTTTCGGCGCGTACGACGTCGTGATTGCCGGCGGTGTGGAGCATATGGGCAACCACCCCATGGGCGCCGGAGCGGATCCCAACCCCAGGTTCATGTCCGAGCGGATCGTGGATCCGGCCGCCCTGAACATGGGCAACACCGCGGAGAACCTGCACGACCGTTTCCCGTCGATCACCAAAGAGCGAACCGACACCTACGCCGCGGCCTCCCAGGCAAAGCTAGCCGCCGCCTACGGCAAGGGCAAGATCCAGCCCGACTTGGTCCCGGTCGCCACAATGAAGCCTGGACAAGGCTGGACAGTGAACACCGTCGACGAGCCGCCACGCCCCGGAACCACGGTGGATGACCTCGCGGAGCTGCGCACGCCGTTCAGGGCCCACGGCCGGGTCACCGCAGGCAATGCCGCCGGCTTGAATGACGGCGCGACGGCGGCAGTACTTGCCTCCGCGGAGGCTGCCGAGGAGCTCGGCCTGTCCGTGAAGATGCGCCTCGTCTCCTATGCCTTCGCCGGCGTCGAACCCGAAGTCATGGGAATCGGACCGGTCCCGGCCACCGAGAAGGCCCTCAAGAACGCCGGACTCGGCATCGAGGACATCGGCCTTTTCGAGATCAACGAGGCCTTCGCCGTTCAGGTCCTGAGCTTCCTGGACCACTTCGGAATCGCCGACGACGACCCGCGCGTCAACCGCTACGGCGGGGCAATCGCCGTCGGGCATCCCCTCGCATCGTCCGGCGTGCGGCTCATGAACCAATTGGCGCGCCAGTTCGAAGAAGACCCGTCAGTCCGGTACGGCATAACGACCATGTGCATCGGCCTGGGAATGGGTGCCACAGTAATCTGGGAGAACCCGCGCCACTCCGACTACAACAGCGACCACAGCGCAACAGAGACCTCCGCCGACACCGAGAGCAAGGGAGCCGCAGCATGAGCGCCGCAGAATTCCAGAAACTGGCCGGACTGTTCCCGGACGAGACCGTGACCCACTCCTACGTCCAGGACATCGAACTCCCCGGCAACGCTGGAACGTTCGCCCTGATCACCCTCGACAACGGCCTGGACCACACCAAGCCCACCACCCTCGGACCCAATACCCTCGTCGAGCTCGGGACGGCACTTGAAGGGCTCAAGGATCGCGCTGCGCGCGGCGAGATCGTCGGCGTCGGCGTCACGGGCAAGCCGTACTTCCTGGTGGCCGGAGCGGACCTCTCAGCGGTCAAGCGGCTCGAAGAGCGCGAACACGGCCTGTGGATGGCGCAGCTGGGCCACGACGTCTACGCGACGCTCGCCGACCTGGGCGTTCCCAGCTTCGCCTTCATCAATGGCCTCGCGCTCGGTGGCGGCCTCGAAATCGCCCTCCAGTCCACCTACCGCACGGTTTCGACCGGCGCTGGCGCCCTCGCTTTGCCCGAAGCCTTCATCGGGCTCGTCCCCGGTTGGGGCGGCGTCTACATCCTGCCGCGACTCATCGGCCCGGAAAACGCCCTCAAGGTGATGATCGAGAACCCGCTGAGCAACAACCGCACGCTCACCGGCCCCCAGGCTTTCCAGCTCGGCATTGCCGACGCCATCTTCGAACCCGCGGATTTCGTGGAGCAGTCAATTGCCTGGGCCGCCAAGGTGATCGCGGGCGAGGTCGTCCGCGAACGGAGCAACTCCGTGGATCCGGCGGATCCCGCAGTTGCCGAACGCTGGGCCGGTGCCGTGGCAGCGGGCCGGGCGTTCGTGGAAGCCAAGACCTCGAACGCATCACCGGCTCCGGCCAAGGTGCTGGACATCCTCGAGGCCAACCGGACCATGGGCAAGGCGGAATCCGCGGCCCTGGAATGCGAGACACTCGCTGATTTGATGCAGACGGATGAGTTCCGTTCCACCGTCTACGCCTTCCTGGACCTCGTGCAGAAGCGGTCCAAACGTCCTGCCGGCGCGCCCGACCGCAAGCTCGCGCGTCCGGTGACGAAGATCGGCGTCGTCGGTGCCGGCCTGATGGCGAGCCAGCTCGCCCTGCTGTTCGCACGCCAGCTCAAAGTACCCGTGGTCCTCACGGACATCGACCAGGAGCGCGTGGACAAGGGAGTCGCCTACGTCCATGCGGAGGTGGACAAACTGCTCGGCAAGAAGCGGATAAGCTCCGACGCAGCCAACAGGACCAAAGCCCTCGTCAGCGGCTCCGTCTCCAAAGACTCATTCGCCGATGCCGACTTCGTCATTGAAGCAGTCTTCGAAGAACTCAATGTCAAGAAGCAGGTCTTCGCCGAAGTGGAGGCCATCGTCTCCCCCGAATGCATCCTCGCCACCAACACGTCCTCGCTGTCCGTGACCGCGATGGCCGAAGATCTCCAGCACCCGGAGCGCCTGGTCGGTTTCCACTTCTTCAACCCGGTTGCGGTCATGCCGCTCCTGGAGATCGTGCGTGCTCCGAAGACCGACGACGCCGTGCTGGCCACCGCGTTCGAGCTCGCCAAGGGCTTGAAGAAGACAGCCGTGCTCGTCAAGGATGCCGCCGCTTTCGTCGTCAACCGGATCCTGCTGCGACTCATGGGCGAAGTCATTGCCGCGTTCGACGAAGGGACGCCGGCGGAAGTCGCCGACTCGGCGCTGCGCCCCATGGGCCTGCCGATGAGTCCTTTCACCCTCAGCGCAATGGTGGGCCTTCCGGTCGCCCAGCACGTCCAGGAATCGCTGCACGCTGCCTTCGGCGAACGTTTTGCGGTCTCCCAGAACCTGCAGAAGTTGGTTGACAACGGTGTGAAGTCACTCTGGGCCCCGGGTCCTGAGGGAAAGCCGGTCATCCCGGCGGAGACGTTGGCGCTCATGTCCTTCGGCACCACTCCGTCCACGGCCGAGGAAGTCCTGCGTCGCACGCAGGACGCCTTGGCCGAGGAAATCGGGCTCATGCTGTCCGAAGGCGTGGTGGCAGGGCCGGAAGACATTGACCTCTGCGTCATCCTCGGCGCAGGCTGGCCGATGTTCCTGGGCGGGATCACACCCTACTTGGACCGGGTTGGCGCCTCCGAGCGTGTCAACGGCAAACGCTTCCTGGCACCCGGGATCGCGTCGAAACCGAACGCGGGCTAGCGTTCCTGCCGGCTAGGGTCCGGCAGCCTCCGGGCAAGGCCACCCAATGAGCTCACCAATTCGGCAAACGCCTCCCTTGGGTGGTTCTCCGAGACGATGCGCGCGTTGGACGGCTCGCCCCACAGTCCGCGAAAGTCCGCCACGGTGGTCCCGATGAGCCTGGGGGCCGCTGTCTCGACGTGCACTGTTGCCGTGCGTGTACTGTACCTGGCGGTGCCGGCGGCGACGGACGCCGCGAAGTAGTCGTGGATGTGCGCCACATAGCCTTGGTCGTAACGGCGATGGAACTCGAAATAAAAGCGCAGCATATCGCTGAGGTGCCGCACGAGTTCATTCGAAGCGGTGCTGCGCCGCCCTTCCGGCTGTTCCGGAAGGACAAGTTCCGGCTCCGTGCAGCCTGCCTCGGAAGCCAAGGCGGCCACGTGTTCGGGTGTCAGTTCTATCCGTTCCGTGGTCTCCAGGGCGCACACCACCGGCAGGCGTTCCTCAGGAAGTCCGGAGAACGCCGCAAACACCTCTGCCGCGGCGTGCGGATCAATGTGGGTGTTCCACTCGGCGGTGGGCGTCGTGTTGCCTTGGTAGTAGTAGCTGCCACCCATGATCACAACGCCGCGCAGCAGCTCCGGTAGCCGCGGCTCGGCCCGCAGGGCGAGGGCGAAGTTGGTGAGGGGCGCCGTCAGCAGGGCGGTCAGCTCCCCCGGCCGTGACCGGACCGCTTCTACCCAGAGCTCGACGGCGTCGGCATCGTGCACATGTCCGTGCGGTTCCGGCAGCTCGGCGTAGCCGATGCCCTGCGGCCCGTGGGTTTCCGGCGTCGTGGTCAGCGGGATCCGCAGCGGAGCCCGGGCACCGATGGCAACGGGCACGTGGGTGCGGCCGCACAACTCGAGCAGGGACAGGTTGTTGCGTGCCACTTGCTCCGCCGCGACGTTGCCGGGAGTACTGCTCACGGCCACCAGCTCCACATGCGGCTGGCTGCAGAGGTAGGCCAGGGCGAGGGCATCGTCGATTCCCGTGTCGCAGTCCACGAGCAAGCTCACGGGCTCGCGCTGGCCTGCAACCGCTGCCTGCTCCCCGCTCATGGAAGGCTCCTTAGAAGAGGGCGACCTTGGGCGTGCGCGGGAAGATGTCGTCCATTTCGGCGCGTTCTTCTGCCGTGGGCACCCAGCGCACGGCTTTCGCGTTCTCGGCAATTTGTTCAGGGCGGGTGGCTCCCGCAATCACGCTGCTGACTGCGGGCTGGGCGGCCAGCCAGGAGAAGGCCAGCTGCAATTCGTTCAGGTCCCGCTCTTTGGCGAATTGGCTGAACCGGCCTAGCTGGACCCAGTCGGCGTCGTTCACCATGTTGGTCCGCGTGTGGCTGAGGCGCGATCCTTCCGGGGCGTTGCCCGGAGCATACTTGCCCGTTAGGAGGCCGTTCGCCAAGGGGAAATACGGCAGCACACCGAGTCCGAAGGCCTGGGCGGCCGGAAGGACTTCGAGTTCCGCGCGGCGGTCCAGCAGGTTGTAGTGGTTCTGCGTCGAAATGAACCGCGCACCGCACTGCATCCGGGCGACGTATTCCGCTTCGGCGATCTGCCAGCCTGCACGGTTGGAATGACCGAGGTACCGGACCTTGCCGCTTGTCACGAGGTCATCGAGGGCGGCGAGGGTCTCGTCAACCGGGGTGAGTGGATCCGGCGTGTGGTACTGGTACAGGTCAATCCAGTCGGTGCCGAGACGGCGCAACGATGCCTCGGCGGCCTGGATGATGTAACGTCGCGATCCCCGGGCGCCGAAATCGTTGCCGTTTGCGCCGTGCATGTCCATACCGAATTTCGTGGCCACGATCGCGTCATCCCTGCGACCTTTCAGGGCGACGCCCAGCATGGTCTCACTGAGGCCGGGCTCCCGGCCGTAGACGTCTGCAACATCGAAAAGGGTCACGCCGGCATCCAAGGCGGCATGCACTACCGCATTGGTACCCTCCTGCGATTCCGTGGCCGTATTGGCCCGGCCGAGATTGTTGCACCCCAAACCGACTACTGAGACGGTCAATCCGGAATTTCCAAGACGGCGATATTCAGTCATGGTTTCACCCTACAACGCCCGCAGGGGCCAGTCCGCCGCTCAGGATCCGAAGGCGATTCCTGCCTCTTCCATCGCGTCGTGCAACTGGGCCATGACCTTGGGGCCCATGCCGTGCAGGGCCGCCACCCGCCCCTCACCGAATTCGGCGAGCTGCTCCAGGGTTTCCAGACCCTCGTGGGCGAGTGCCCTTCGTGCGGGAGCGGACAAGCCCTTGGGCAGCGGAGTGTGTCCGGGCCAGTTGCTCTTGGGCGCCATGTTTGTCCCTTCGAAGCGGAGATATGGTCCTTAGAGGGTAAAGCCCGGACCGGTTTTCGGCGAGTGTTTCACTTTGAATGCGGTGGGTTCGGCATGGGGTGCGGCCGCGATGCTCAGCTTGGTGAAGTCGAGGTCTTCTCCCCGGATGCACACCTTGATGGCGTTGACGGCCTTGTTGACGTCCGGGCACAGGCAGAAAATGTTGAGCTTCGAGTCGCTGATGTCGGATCGATCCACGGTACCCAGGCCGCGCCAGGCCAGTTCGCTCGTCAGCGCGGCCTTGGCCTTGCGTTCAAGGTAGCGGTCACGGTCGGTCCCGTCCTTCGTCTTCAGCGCGATCTGCGCGACCACCCAAAACTGCTCAGTCTCGGGAATCTCCGCATAACCGTCCTCTTCGCATTGCGCGGCAAAGGCTGTCATGAGTCCTTCGACGGCGGATTCGTCCTCGACGTCGGTTTCGTCCGTGCTGCTCTGGTGTCCCACGACCCCGCGGTTGATCACGAGCTGCTTGAATTCCTCGTCATACCAAGCCTCCCGGAAATGCAGGACCGCTTCGTCGTCGCGCTTATAGGTGCGGATGATGCCGCTCATGCCTGTCCTTTTCTGGACCACTCCGCGCAGGTGCTGTTATGGACCTGTGCCGTCGAAGGGTGCCTGTGTGTTTGATTCCGCTGGGAACAGCCGTTCACAGCTTGGGGAGACTGCCCGTCGTCGGATGTCCTTGTCCTGGCAAGGGCCGCGCGAAAGGCACCTTTGTCCCCAGGACCTGCGCGACGACGTCGTGCGTTATCTGTTGGGCGGTAAGCCCCACCCGCTCAAGGACCTGGCTCCGGGTTCCATGGTCGAGGAATTCGACCGGAAGCCCCACCTCGTTGAGGGCCGTGTCCACACCGGCAGCGCGCATCTCCTGGCGGATCCGGGAGCCGACGCCGCCAGCACGGACGCCGTCTTCGATGCAGATCACCAATCGGTGCCGGGCGGCGAGGGCAATGATGGACTTGCGTACCGGCAGGACCCATCGCGGATCCACCACGGTGGAACTGATGCCTTGGGAGCCGAGACGGGAAGCGACGTCGAGGGCGAGCTCGGACATGGCACCGACGCTGACAATCAGGACATCGTTCTCGGTGGAGCCTTCTGGGCGGCGCGCCAGCACGTCGACGCCGTCGGAAAGCCGTTCGATGGCTTCGATCTCACTTCCAACGCTGCCCTTGGAGAAGCGGACCACGCTGGGCGCGTCGGCGATGGCAACAGCTTCGCGGAGTTCTTCCCGCAGGCGGCTGGCATCCCGCGGAGCCGCGAGGTGCAGCCCCGGAACGATCTGGACCATCGCCATGTCCCACATGCCGTGGTGGCTGGCTCCGTCCGGGCCCGTCACGCCGGCGCGGTCCAACACGACCGTCACTCCGGCTTTGTGCAGTGCGACGTCCATGAGGAGCTGGTCGAAGGCGCGGTTCAGGAATGTCGCGTAAACGGCGACGACGGGGTGCAGTCCGCCAAAGGCCATGCCTGCGGCCGAGGTGAGGGCGTGCTGTTCGGCGATGCCGACGTCGATCACCCGTTCCGGGTGCCGTTCCGCGAACTTGTGCAGTCCGACGGGGATCAGCATGGCCCCGGTGATGCCTACGATGTCGTCGCGCTCATCGGCGATGTCCGCGATTTCCTCGGCGAAAACCGATGTCCAGGAGCGGGCTCCACCGGCTTCGGTGGGTTCGCCGGTTTCGGGATCGATGATCCCGACGGCGTGGAACTGGTCCGCCTCGTTGGCGAGGGCAGGTGCGTAACCGTGCCCCTTTTCGGTCATCGCGTGGACGATCACGGGGCCGCCGTAATTGCGGGCAGTAGTGAGCGCGTGCTCAAGGGCCCGCATGTTATGGCCGTCGACAGGGCCGATGTACTTCATGCCGAGGTCTTCGAACATGCCTTGCGGAGCCCACCAATCCTTGATGCCCTTCTTCATGGCATGCAGGCTCTTATAGGTGAACTGGCCGATCGGTCCACCGCTCTGAAGTTTCTTCTTCCACCAGTCCAACACCACTTCGTAGGTGGGGGCCGCCCGGAGGGAGTCGATCGTGGGGCGCAGTGAAGCGAGGTAGTCTGCCACGCCGCCGACGGTGGGCGCATAGGAGCGCCCGTTGTCGTTGACGACGATCACCACGCGGCGTCGCTTGTCTGCGGCGATGTTGTTGATCGCCTCCCACGCCATACCGCCCGTCAGCGCACCGTCTCCGACGACGGCGACAACGCAGCGATCGCCCTCGCCGGTCAACTGGCGGGCCCGGGAGATACCGTCGGCCCAGGACAAGGAGGAGGACGCGTGGGAGCTTTCCACGATGTCGTGTTCGGACTCTGCACGATCTGGGTAGCCGGACATTCCCCCTTGCTGCCGGAGGGTGCTGAAATCCTGCCTGCCGGTCAGCAATTTGTGGACGTAAGACTGATGGCCTGTGTCGAAAACGATGCTGTCCCGCGGCGAATCGAAAACTTTATGGATGGCCATGGTGAGTTCCACCACGCCAAGGTTCGGTCCGAGGTGACCGCCCGTTTGGGCGACGTTGGTGATGAGGAAAGTCCTGATCTCGCCTGCAAGCTGCTCCAACTGCTCACCGGTGAGCTTGCTCAGGTCCTGCGGGTTCCGGATTGTCTCCAAAAGTCCCAACGGCCCCTCCTTAGGGTGATTGACGTGCTATACAACTCTAACGCCTTGGCCGGCACCAAGCCGCAGGAAAGGCTACAGCCCCGGCCGGTCGATGACCAGCCGGGGCTGTAGCTGTTGCCTTGCGGCTCAGGCGGAGTTCTCGCTAGTGTGCCGAGATTTGGCGCAAAACGTACTGCAGGATGCCGCCGTTGCGGTAGTAGTCCGCTTCGCCCGGGGTATCGATGCGCAGCACGGCATCGAAGGACTTGGTGCTGCCGTCCTCTGCCGTTGCGGTGACCTTGAGCGTCCTCGGCGTCGTGCCGTTGTTCAGCTCGGTGACGCCCTCGACAGAGAACGTTTCCGTGCCAACAAGGCCCAGCGACGCAGCGGACTCGCCCGCCGGGTACTGCAACGGGAGGACGCCCATGCCGATGAGGTTGGAGCGGTGGATGCGCTCGTAGCTTTCGGCGACGACAGCCTTCACGCCCAGCAGCGCGGTTCCCTTGGCAGCCCAGTCACGTGACGAGCCGGAGCCGTACTCCTTGCCTGCAAGGACCACCAGCGGGGTGCCGGCTGCCTGGTAGTTCTGGGCAGCGTCGTAGACGTAGGCCTGGGGGCCGTCCGCCTGGGTGAAGTCGCGGGTGAAGCCACCCTCGACGCCCACACCGTCGTTGAAGTCAGCGAGTAGCTGGTTCTTGATGCGGATGTTCGCGAACGTTCCGCGGATCATGACCTCGTGGTTGCCACGGCGTGAACCGTAAGAGTTGAAGTCCTTGCGCTCCACACCGTTGGCCAGAAGGTACTGGCCTGCCGGGGTGTCCGACTTGAAGGAGCCGGCCGGGGAGATGTGGTCGGTGGTGACCGAATCGCCCAGCTTCAGCAGCACGCGGGCGCCGGCGATGTCCGTTACCGGTTCCGGCTGCGCTTTCATGCCTTCGAAGTACGGGGGCTTCCGCACGTACGTCGACTTGGCGTCCCAGGCGAAGGTGTCGCCTGCCGGCGTCTCGAGTGCCTTCCAGCGGTCGTCGCCGTCGAAGACGCCTTCGTAGCCGCGGGCGAACATTTCCTTGTCGATCGAGGAATCGATGACCTTCTGGACCTCGACAGGGTTCGGCCAAATGTCCTTCAAGAAGACATCGTTGCCGTCCTGGTCCTGGCCCAGCGGATCGGCGTCGAAGTCGAAGTCCATGGTTCCGGCCAGGGCGTAGGCGATGACCAGCGGCGGGGAGGCCAGGTAGTTCATCTTGACGTCCGGGTTGATGCGGCCTTCGAAGTTGCGGTTGCCGGAGAGGACAGCCGTGACGGAAAGGTCGTTGGCTTGGATGGCCTCGGAGATTTCGGCGTCGAGCGGTCCGGAGTTACCGATGCAGGTCGCGCAGCCGTAGCCCACGATGTAGAAGCCGAGCTTCTCCAGGTAGGGAGTCAGGCCGGACTTCTCGTAGTAGTCGGTGACGACCTTGGAGCCGGGAGCGACAGAAGTCTTGACCCACGGCTTGGAGGCGAGGCCCTTGTCCACGGCGTTGCGGGCCAGCAGCGCGGCAGCCAGCATCACGGACGGGTTGGACGTGTTGGTGCAGGACGTGATCGAAGCGATCGAAACGGCACCGTGGTCCAGTTCGAATTCGCGGCCGTCAGCTGTTGTGACGCTCACTTTGTTCGACGGGCGACCGTTGGACTTCGGGCCGTGTGCGTGCGGCGCGACGTCGGCCAGGTGGGTCGCGGAGGCAGTGAACGACGGCGAATCGGAGGCCGGGAAGCTCTCGTCAATCGCTTCGTCCAGGCTTCCGTCGGCCAGGTCTTCCTTCACGTAGTTGCGCAGGTCCTCGCGGAACTGGGCCTTGGACTCCGTGAGGATGATCCGGTCCTGGGGACGCTTCGGGCCCGAGATGGAGGGAACAACCGTGGACAGGTCCAGTTCGAGGTACTCGGAGAACTTGATCTCGTGGGAGGGATCGTGCCAGAGGCCCTGTTCCTTCGCGTAGGCCTCGACCAGGGCGACGTTCTGATCGGAGCGGCCGGTGAGGCGCAGGTACTCGAGCGTGACGTCGTCGATCGGGAACATCGCTGCCGTGGACCCGAACTCCGGGCTCATGTTGCCGATGGTGGCACGGTTGGCCAGCGGCACAGCCGCAACGCCTTCGCCGTAGAACTCCACGAACTTGCCGACCACGCCGTGGTTGCGCAGCTGCTCAGTGATGGTCAGGACGACGTCCGTGGCGGTAGCGCCCGCGGGGATGGAACCCGTGAGCTTGAAGCCGACAACGCGCGGGATCAGCATGGAGACGGGCTGGCCCAGCATCGCAGCCTCGGCTTCGATGCCGCCTACGCCCCAGCCCAGCACGCCCAGGCCGTTGACCATGGTGGTGTGGGAGTCCGTGCCGACGCACGTGTCGGGGTAGGCGCGGAGGACGCCGTCAACTTCGCGGGTCATGACTGTGCGTGCCAGGTATTCGATATTGACCTGGTGGACGATGCCGGTTCCCGGGGGAACAACCTTGAAGTCGTCGAAAGCAGTCTGGCCCCAGCGCAGGAACTGGTAACGCTCGCCGTTGCGCTGGTATTCGATCTCCATGTTGCGCTCAAGCGCGCCGGAGTTGCCGAAGGCGTCGATCTGCACCGAGTGGTCGATGACCATCTCAGCCGGAGCCAGCGGGTTGACGCGTTTGGGGTCGCCGCCGAGGTCCTTGATGGCTTCGCGCATGGTGGCAAGGTCAACGACACAGGGAACTCCGGTGAAGTCCTGCATGATGACGCGGGCCGGGGTGAACTGGATCTCGGTGTCCGGCTGGGCATCCGGGTCCCAGCCGGCCAGGGCGCGGACGTGGTCGGCCGTTATATTGGCGCCATCTTCCGTCCGCAGGAGGTTTTCAAGCAATACCTTAAGGCTGAACGGAAGGCGGTCTGCGCCCTCAACGGAGTTCAACCGGAAAATTTCATAATCGGTGCCGGCTACATTCAGTACGCCTTTGGAACCGAAGCTGTCCACAGTGCTCATGGCAGGACTCCTCTCGCAACAGCTTTCATCTTTGTCGCGTGGTTGACCGCTAGCTAGTTAGGCAAACCTAATCTGAGCATCGTGCGGCCGGTGGAGAAGTGAAGCGCGACGTAGGACTTCTCCACCATCGTAGTGGCGGCTACGCCGCCGGCACCAGCAACGCAACGGTCTCAAGGTGATGTGTGTGCGGATACAGGTCGAAGGCCCGGAGGGATTCAAGACGCCATCCGCCGTTCCGGAAGTACCCCAGATCACGCGCGAAGGACGCCGGATCACACGACACATAGGCGATTGCCCGCGGCCCGGACTCGATGAGCTGGCTGACCACCGCTTTGCCCGCACCGGCCCGCGGCGGGTCGATCACCAACGCATCGAAGCTCCGGGGGCGCTGCCGGAGGACGCGTTCCACCCTGCCCTGGACAATTTCCACCTGGGTCTCGCCGTGCAGATTCTTGCGGGCATCCCGGCTGGTCCCGGGCGATCCTTCGACGGACAATACCGAACCGGTGATCCCCACCGCATCCGCCAAGGGCGCCGTAAACAATCCGGCTCCCGCGTAAAGATCGGCGACGGCCGATCCCGGAAGGAGGAAGCCGCCGTCGTGAAGGAATCCTGTCACCGACCCCACCAGGGTTCCGGGCGCATCCTTGTGGATCTGCCAGAACCCTTCTCCCGTTACACGGTATTCGTGACCGGCAGCCGATTCCTGGACCCACGTCCTGCCGCGCAGCTGCAGGACGTCTCCGCCGACGGGGTCGAAGCTTGCCACTGAGACCTCATGCGGGAGCTGGCCCAGGATCCGGTTGAGGCGCCGGGCGTCGGTACCCTCTTCCGGGGCGAGAAGGACGAGCGGACGCGATCCGTTGGCAGGCGCGGCCACTTCCACCCGCGAAATCCCCCGCAGATCAATGTCCCAGAGCCGCAAATCGTTGATGCCGGGCAGCGCCAAGGGCATCTCGTGAACCGGAATCACGACGTCGGAGCGGTGGGCATGCATCCCCAGACGGCCACCGGGGGTGACGGCGAAGCTGGCACGGGTCCGCCAGCCGAGCCCTGTCTCGCCGTCGGAACCTGCGACGCTGTCGGAGCGCGGGTCGCCGGCGGCGGCCGGCTCCACTTCGACATGGAGTTCGACCCCGGCGAGCCGCTTGAGCTGCTCGGCGAGGACTTCGGCTTTGAGAAGACGCTGCCGTTCCAGTGTTACGTGCCCGAGCTCGGCGCCGCCCACGGGCGGACCGCCCTTGCGCCAAGCGGCAAGTGAGTCGGCGAGCGGCCAGAAATGGCGTGTCCGGTCCTCTGATGCTTCCAAGACGTCGACGACGTCGGCACGCCAGAACCGCGAAGACTCTCCCGAGTCGGTCAGCCTGACCCGGACCTTCTCCCCCGGGATGCCGTGCCGGACAAAAATGACCCGGCCTTCGTGCCGTGCGACAAAGTGGCCGCCATGGGCGATGGGGCCGACGTCCACCACCAGCTCCGTGGCAGCTCCGTCCTGGGCCGTGGGCGAGCTGGATTCGGTGTTGCTGGGGAGGGTCATCAGGTATCCTGCAATGCCTTTGCTTCTTCGGAGGACTTCAATTGCCATGGAACGCTGGCCACCATCACGCCGGGCTCAAAGTGGAGCCGGGCCTTGATGCGCAAGGCGGTCTGGTTGTGGACGAGCTGTTCCCACCACTTGCCGACGACGTACTCCGGGATGTAGACGACGATCAGGTCGCGCGGGGAATCGCGGCGCATGTTCTTGACGTAGTCCAGGATGGGCGTGACGGTTTCCCTGTACGGGCTCGCCAAGACAGTCAACGGGACCGGGATGTCCAGCTTGTCCCAGGCCTCGACAGTGTGCGCCGTTTCCTCATGGTCGATGTCGACGATGATGGCGTCCAGCCGGGACGGCCTCGATGCCCGGGCGTAGGCGAGGGCGCGCAGCACCGGTTTGCGGACGTGGGACACCAACAGCACGGCGTGGACCCGGGTAGGCAATGCACGCGGGGAAGAATCCTCGTCAACGGCAAGTTCCTTGGCCACATTGTCGTAATGGGCGCGGATGCTCCACATGATGAGGAACAGCACGAACATCGCCAGAAGGGCGATCCAGGCGCCCTGCTCGAACTTGGTGATCAGCACGATGGTCAGCACCAGCGCCGTCATGGCGAAGCCGAGCCCGTTGATGGTGCGGGACTTCAGGATCCTGCGGCGGACGGCTTTGTCCTGCGCAAGTTTGAGTTCCCTGCCCCAGTGACGCACCATGCCCAGCTGGCTCATCGTGAAGGAAATGAAGACGCCGACGATGTACAGCTGGATGAGCTTGGTGACATCGGCGTTGAAGGAAATGATGAGGACCAAGGCCCCGGCCGCAAGGGCGAGGACGCCGTTGCTGAAGGCCAGGCGGTCTCCGCGGGTCCGAAGCTGGCGGGGAAGGTAGCCGTCCTGGGCGAGGATCGACCCCAGGACCGGGAATCCGTTGAATGCCGTGTTGGAGGCGAAGACGAGGATGACGCCGGTGGCGGCGACAACGACGTAGAACGGGATGGACCCGGGGCCGAAGATCGTCTGTGCAATCTGGCTGATGGCGGGGTTCTGGATGTAGTCGTCCGGGAGCGGTTGGCCGTGCAGGAGGAATTCCTTGGCCGGATCCAGCACGATGTGGACCTTGGTGGCATTGGCAAGGTAGATGATGCCGGCGAGCATGGCCGAGGCGATGACTCCGAGCAGCATCAACGTGGTGGCCGCGTTCTTGCTTTTGGGCTTCTTGAAGTTCGGCACGCCGTTGCTGATGGCCTCCACACCGGTCAGGGCGGCTGCGCCGGAGGAGAAAGCCCTGAGGAGCAGGAACGCCCCTGCCAGGCCCACGAGTCCCTGATCGAATCCCTCTTGCGGGACGATCGTGAAGGCTGCCGAGGGAGCCTGGCCGAGTTGGCCTGTGGCCGCCTGGAAGATACCGACGGCCGTCATGCCCAGGATGGAGAACATGAAGATGTAGGTGGGAACCGCGAAGACACTGCCTGCTTCCTTGATTCCGCGCAGGTTCACGAGTGCCAGGACGACGACGCCGACTGTGGCGATGAGCGCCTGCTGCCCATGCAGAGAGGGGATCGCCGTGGTCAGGTACGCCGCCGCGGAGGACATCGACACGGCGACGGTGAGTACGTAGTCCACCAACAAAGCGGCAGCGACCGTCAGGCCCGCGAACTTCCCCAGATTGACGTTGGCGATTTCGTAATCGCCGCCACCTGAAGGGTAGGCGTGGACGTTCTGCCGGTACGAGGCAACAACCGTGAGCAAGACCACCATGACCGCGAGGCCTACGAGCGGCGAAATAGCCACGGCGCTCACGCCCGCGAGGGCCAGGGTCAGCAGGATTTCGTCAGGGGCGTACGCCACGGAGGACAGGGCATCCGAAGCGAAAATCGGCAGCGCAATGCGCTTGGGAAGCAGGGTGTGGGCCAGGCGGTCGTTCCGGAACGGCCGCCCCACCAACACCCGCTTCGCGGCGTTGAGAATTGTCAGCACTCCGCAAAGCTACTCTGAATCGAACGCGATGTCATGACGGCGGACTGGCTTCCGCGACTTGCCCCGGTAGAGTCTTACCGAGCGGCAAGCATAAGAGTGAAGGAGAAACCGTGGCTCACTTTGTGATCATGGGTTGCGGACGAGTTGGCGCAACTTTGGCGCATACCTTGGAAGACGCCGGCCATTCGGTGGCAATCATCGACCAGGACGACCGTGCCTTCCGCCGCTTGCGCAGCGGATTCACCGGCAGGAAAGTCACGGGCGTCGGCTTCGACCGGGACACCCTCAAGCAGGCAGGTTGCGAGGAGGCGTACGCCTTCGCCGCTGTCTCCAGCGGTGACAATTCGAATATCCTCGCCACCCGGGTAGCCCGTGAGACTTTCCATGTTTCGCATGTTGTTGCCCGCATCTACGATCCCGGCCGCGCCGAAATCTACCAGCGTCTGGGCATCCCCACGGTGGCCGCCGTGCGTTGGAGCGCGGACCAGGTCCTGCGCCGGATCCTGCCCGAGCAGCACTTGGCAGGCGATTACCGTGAACCCTCCGGCCGGCTGGTTTTGTCCGAGGTGGACCTTGACCAAGGCTGGATCGGGCACCCGTTGACTGCCATCGAAGCAGCATCCGGAATCCGTGTCGCATTCCTTACCCGTTTTGGCGAAGGCGTCCTGCCCCAGGCCGGAACGGCGTACCAGGAGGGCGACACAGTGCACGCCATGTTGAACCTGGACCGCGGCGCCGAGGTGGCGCGCATCCTTTCCAGCGCACCCGCCAAGGAGTCTGAGTGAAAGTCGTCATTGTCGGCGCAGGCAGCGTCGGTTCATCCATCGCGCGTGAATTGCTTGCCCACAAACACGAGATCATGCTGATCGACCTCAAACCGGAAGTCATCGGGCGCAGCGGCCTCCGGGGCGCGCGCTGGCTGGTGGGCGATGCGTGCGAATTGAGCACGCTGCAGGAAGCGAAACTGGAAGGGGCCGACGTCGTCGTGTCCGCGACCGGCGACGACAAAGTCAACCTTGTGGTGTCCTTGTTGGCCAAGACCGAATTCGGTGTGGGCCGCACGGTGGGACGGGTCAACAATCCCAAGAACGACTGGATGTTCAACGATTCCTGGGGCGTCGACGTCGCAGTCAATACCCCGCAGCTCATGACGGCGCTCGTCGAGGAGGCCGTGGAAATCGGTGACCTCGTCCGTTTGCTGACCTTGCAGACGGGTGTGTCCTCGCTGGTCGAATTCACGGTTCCCCACGACTCGCACATCATCGGCAGCACGGTGGGCGGCATCGAGTGGCCCGACGACGCCACCCTGGTGGCGATCCTCCGGGACCATGCTCCCATCACACCGAGCCGCGACGACGTGATCGACGGTGGCGACGAACTGTTCTTCGTCACGACCATTGTGGCCGAAGACGGTCTCAGGGCCTTGCTGTCCCCGACCGCCGCGGACCACGGTTCAGCTGACGTCAAGGAAGAGTTTTCGGATCAGTCCGACGACGACGGTTTCGACGGCTGAGGATCGCGGTTCGGCTTCTGGCCCGGCACCGGCCGGGTCAGGAGCCAAGCAATCCAGAGACCCAGGATGTATAGCGGAGCCCCCATGATCAGCCTCATGGTAGCGAGTGCAGCCAGGCCCGGTTCGCCCATGAAATACAGCGGAACCTGGACCACAAGACGCAGTGCCAGCACGGCAATGACCACCCACGTGCCGATGGCGTAGGCCCGCAGGCGCTCCGGGTTCTTCCGCCATTCGAAGCCTTCGTTGCGGACGAATCCGAACAGCAGGCCGGCGATCGGCCACTTGAGCAGGATCGACAGCACCATTCCCACGATGTAGGCGATATTCGTGTAGAAACCCAGAACGTAGAAATCCTCGGCCTTGCCGGTGGTGTTCGCGAGCCAAGCGGAGATGGCGACGCCGGCGATCCCGGCAAGCGCCTGGGTCAGCGGGCGCCGTTGGACCAGCCGGACCACGGTGAAGACGGCTGCAGCCGCGAGGGAGGCAATCAGGGACGCCGGAAGGTCGCGGGTGACCATGAAAGCGATCAGGAAGACGAGGCCGGGCACGGTGCTCTCGACTATCCCCTGAACACCCCCGGCGGATTTGAGGATGTCCACGTGCCCGTGGCTGTTGCGTTGGAGTCCGGCCTTTTCGGCGTACCCGGCGGCAATGTCCGCAATGCTCGGCCCCTCCGTGCCCTGGCGGGGCTCCTCCGAGCCGGGATTTTCGTGCGCTGGTTTTTCGTGGGGGCCGGATCCGTTGGCGACGGTCATTGGTGCTCCTGCCGGGAGAGGATTTCATAGCGCGGATTGAACATGGTGGGCATCCCGTCCCGCGGCGTGACCATGCCTTCGAGCCGCAGGACAGTCCCAGGTTCGATTCCGGGCACTTTGCGGCGCCCGAGCCAGATGACGCGGAGTCGGGTCAACGGACCTGTGTCACCCCTGTGCGCAATCCGGTCGACGACGATCGCCGAGAAGTGTGCTTGTTCGTTGGCGGGCTGGTAGGTCACCGACTCGATGAATCCCGTGCAGTCGACCCGTCCCCGGACGGGGAGTTCAGTGAGGGGCAGGGACGCCGGACCGCCATGGGCGGCAGCGGGACGCGCCGCTTTGTCAGCCAATCTGGGTGATCTCCGGGCCGCGCTCGGGTTGCTGAAGCTCCGGCGCTTCGTGGGGAGCTTCGTGCTGCCCGGAGGCTACAGCGTCCTTGGGCAGCTTCAGCTGAAGCAGCTCACGGGGCGGCATGGGGTTGTCTCCGCGAATGACCACAACCTTGCGGAAGAGGTTCTCCAGTCCTTCGGCCGCCTTCCTATCCAATGCCGCGTTGCCCCCGATGACGCCACGAAGGAACCAGCGGGGCCCATCGACTCCCATGAACCGGGCAGCCCGGAAGCCGCGTCCGCCGTCGGCGGATTCGGTAGGAAGCTTGGCGACGAGTTCGGTGCCGAAGGTGCCGACGATCTCCTCGACTTCGCCTCCTTGGCTGGACACGGACTGGCCGATTTGCTCGCGGATCTCGTCCCAGAGCCCTTCGGAACGTGGAGCGGCAAACGCCTGCAGCTGGAGGCTCGAGCCGTCGAGGTCCATGGTGACCGCCACTACCCGCTGGGTTGCCTCTTCTACTTCAAGGCGCAACTGAAGGCCTTCGGAAGGCTCGATCAGCAAGGCACCAAGATCCACATAGCCGTCCTGGCTATCAATTTCGCTGGCATCCAATGGCCCCTTGGACAAGCGGAAGTCGCCCTTGGCGGCTCCACCGGCTACCGGGCCGGAGTCCTGCCGCGTCGTCGCGGCATTGGCCTGCTCAGTACCGTTGTCTTTCGGCTGCTCAGCCTTGGACTTCTTTCCGCGCCCAAAAAGCATCGGGTTGTCTCCTTAGTAGTGGTCTATCCCCCAGTAAACCGCAGACTGCCCGTCAACTCGCGGGCAGCATGGCAATCAGCTCCATGCAGCGCCGACTGTCGAGGGTTGTTGCTAGCTCACGGCCGGCGCGAAGCCTCCGGTGGATCCAAAGCCGCCGGCGCCGCGCGAGGTGTCGGACAACTCTTCCACGGAAACGAACTGCGCATACTCGACGCGCTGGATCACCATTTGAGCAATTCTATCGCCGCGCTTGAGTTCGATTGCGTGGTTTTGGTCGGTATTCAAAAGCGTCACGGAAATTTCACCTCGGTAGCCGGCATCAACCGTCCCGGGAGCGTTGACCACAGTGAGTCCATGCTTGGTTGCCAGCCCTGATCGGGGGTGGATAAGTGCGACAAAGCCGTTCGGCAGCGCGATCGAGACGCCCGTGGGAACAAGCTTCCGCTCTCCCGGAGCGAGCGATACGTCCGCACGGGCCCGCAAGTCAGCGCCGGCGTCACCAGGGTGGGCGTATGACGGTGCTTCCAAACCGGCGTCGAGCATTTTCAGTTGGACCTGAAGGGTCGGCGCACCGTATTCGGCGGAGGTGTCTGCTGGGTTGGCTACTGCTGTCTCGTGGCTCACAGTCACATATTCTATCGCCCGCGGAGTGCTTCCCCGGTTGCGGCCGCACGTCGGTCGCAGGGCAGTCACAGGGCCAGGGAGCGTTAATTCCCGGGGTCAGAGTCCCGATAAGCTGGTGGCATGCCTGAATCGACTGCTTCCGTACCCGTGCCGCACCATTCCTCGAGTGGAACGGGCGTCCTGTTTACGGAAAAGCTCTGGCCTTCACCCTGGATCTGGATTGTGGTGGTCGGCTTGTCCGCCGCGGGCATCCTGATGTTCGCCCCGATCAGCATCACCGCGGGGATTATCGCCGCGCTGGTCCTCTTCGCGATCATGACCACCATGCTGGTGTTGTCCACTCCCGCGATCGTGGTGGACCGGGACACCGTCCAAGTCGGCCGCGCCAGCATCCAGCGCGAGTTTGTCGGCGCCGTCACTGCTTACCGCAAGGACGAGGCCACCGCGGAGCGCGGAACCCGCCTCCACGGACTCGCGTTCCTTTGCCTCCGCGGCTGGATAGATCCGGTGGTGCGCATTGAAATCACCGACCCGGCGGACCGCACCCCGTACTGGCTCACGTCCACGCGCCGCCCCGAAGAACTCCTGGCAGCGCTGTCCAAGCAGGCCTCCCGAGGCTAGCTTTCGCATTCCTTGCAGTAAAGGTGCCCGTCCTTCTCCCGCGCAATCTGGGACCGGTGTTTGACGAGGAAGCAATTGAAGCAAGTAAATTCGTCCGCCTGCGGAGGCAGGACGCGGACCAGCAGCTCTTCGCCAGACAAGTCCGCCCCGGGGAGCTCGTAGGCGTCCGCGAGGTCAGTCTCATCGATGTCAACAGCCGATGATGACTGTTTCTCGGTGCGATGCGACTTGAGTTCCTCGATCGAGTCCTCGGTGTCTTCTTCGGTCTTCCGAGGGGCATCGTAGTCCGTTGCCATGGTCCCTTCTTCGTTCTCCCTTGTACGTCACGCAGGGCTTGCGGTCCGGTCGACCGGAACCTGCTCCGGTCTAAGGATGTAACGCAGCGGGTCACATTTTTGTGCCCGATACCGGGCAGATTGTCCTCCCGGACGACTCGAATGTCCATACCCCGGTTCCGATCGCCGTCGCAGGGAATGCCGGAAATCGCGGAATATCGCGGCGCGCCCTTTGTCCTAGTAGGAAAAGGCCGTACCGGGTGGCAGAGTTTCGAATGTCAGATAGGCCATGGTGGAGGATTTTATGCGGGATCTACGGCTGGTTGGCGTCCACGACGACGGCGGACATCTCCTGTTGAGCGGTACCGGCGGCGAGATGTTCCAGCTTCCGATTGATGAGGCGTTGCGGGTTGCAGCGAGCCGGACACCTGCCCAGGTGGCCGCACGTGCTTCCATCACGCCCGTCGCCATGTCCCCGCGCGACATTCAGTCGCGCATCCGCAGCGGCGCTACGGCCGCTGAGGTGGCGGAGCTGTCAGGGCTGCCGCTCGCCAACGTGCAACGCTATGAGGGTCCGGTACTTGCCGAGCGCGAGTACATCGCCCAGCAAGCCCGCAAAGTCGAAGTCGCTGCCCCGGCCCCCGGCCAGGACACCTACCGCGCGGCGTTCGGCGACGAACCCGCAAGCCTGGGCGAAATGGTTGCACACCGGCTCAGGGCCCATGGGATCGATTCCGCTACGGTGGAATGGGATTCGTGGCGCCGGATCGATGGCACGTGGACCGTCGTCGCGCGCTTCGAAACCAAGCCAGCCAGCCTGGAAAGCATCGGCGAAGAGCCACCTGCCATGTGGACCTTCCATCCCGCCCGCAAATCCATCCAGAATGCCAACCGCTGGGCCCAGCAGCTCAGCGAACTGGAACCCCTCGATGGGCCTGTACCGGCCCGGCGACTCGCGGCCGTCTCCGACCGGCCCTTTGACTTTGAGGCCGACGCCGGGACCGCCGCCCGTGCGGCCGCAGCCGCCGCTACCAAGGAAGCCGATGGGCTCCTTGACATGCTGCGCTCACGTCGCGGACAGAGGCTGGGACTTGACGAAGACAGCGACGACGCTTTGGCGCTGCTTCTAAGCAGCGGCGTCCCGGCTGCGCATCCGCGGCCGGGCGATGTTGAAGACGGACTTGCGGACAGCGAAACAGCTGACACCGAGCCGGCCGACCCGGACACGGACGAGCAGCTTGAAGCCGAACCCGCCCCCAGCCGCCGTGACGCGCGTGCATCCATGCTGTCGCGGCTGAGCCTCGCCCCGAAGCATGAGGACAAGGAAGACGACTCCCTCCATCTTCACGACGGTGTCAGCACGGATACCCGTGAAATCACGGTGATCCCCGGTGCCCTGCGCCCCGTGACCATGTTGCGCGGCAGGAACGACAACGACGGGCAGACCGGGCAGGACGAGGGACGAACCCCGGGAGCAGCAGCACCGCGAGCGGGCCTGGACGAACTGCTCGGCGGAGCTCCCCGGCGGGAACGCGAAGAGCCGAAACCCACCCCTTCCGGCCAGAAGGATGAGGAATCTTCAGACGCGGGGGCGGCCGAACGCCAGCCGTCACGGCCCAAGCGCTCCAGTATTCCCAGCTGGGATGAAATCGTCTTCGGGACGCGCGGAGACTAGGCGGCTTTTAGTTCGTTGCGGCTTCAGCTGACGCCGTGCCATAGGCAAGCGTCGACGTCGAACGGCAGCAACTGATCCCGGCTCGCCATCAGGTTGGCTCCGTGGGCCGTGACCCTGCGCATGTAGTGCCTGCGGCATAGGGTTTCGTATCCGACAGCCGGGTGCGACACGTCGACTTGCTCCGGGATGGCCTCCGCCTGGCCGGCCTCCCTGGCAACGTCTCCCACTACGACCTGCTCCCCTTCGACCACCATGATGCCGTCCACAGTCCGCGCATTGTGTGTTGCCCGGCGTCCGCACCAACAGAGCGCTTCGACCTGCAGGACCTGGACCCTGTCCGCGAGCTCTACGAAACGCTGGGATCCGGGGAACAGCCGGGTGCGGAAGTCGGACGTGATTCCGAAAGCGAACACGTCGACGCCCATCTCATCAACCACGCGTGCCAGCTGTTCCACTTGCTCAGGTGAGTAGAACTGGGCTTCATCACAGATCAGGTAGTCCACTTTGAGGCCCGTCGTCCGGCGTCGGACGACCTCGTCCCAGAAATCGGTAGTGTCAATGACCTCCACCGCATCCGTCTGGAGCCCGAGCCGGCTTGAAATGACGGAACCGCCGGCGCGGTCGTTGCAACTGAAGCGGACCCCACCCCGGCCACGCGCACGGTGGTTGTAGTCCATCTGCAAAGCAAGGGTGGACTTGCCGCAGTCCATGGTTCCAGAGAAGAAAATAAGCTCAGCCACGGCGGCCCTTGGGACCTCCGGCTTGGAAGCAAAGGAGCGGAACTTCGCGCTCCGCCTTGGTCAGCGAACCATGCTGCCCCACCACCTCCAAGGCAGTCGGACGGACGCGGCGGACGTCATAGAGCGCCAAAGTGTCCCGGGCTGCGATCATGACGTCCCCGATCCGGGGGGAAACCTCCGGTCGAAAAACACCGAAGAGTCCGGCGTCAAGAGCCTGCTCGCGGGTGAAGGCCCAGATCCGCTCGCCGAAGCGGGCGCGCCAGGCATCCAACAGGGCTTTCCGGTGACCCTCTCCGGCGTCGGGCTCCAGGTACAGGTGGACCATGCGCGGCTCCCCTGCCGTGTGCCGGACCCCGGCGATAAGGGCAGGATCGGCGGAGTAGTCGATGCGCTGCGACTCGGGAACGTCGAGCATTCCATGGTCGCCGGTGAGCAGGATGGTTGTCCCCGCGGGCAGTGAGGCAGAGAGCCTTTTGACCGTTGAATCGATTTCTTCGAGCTGGTGCTCCCAGCGATCGGACTCGCAGCCGTAACGGTGCCCGGCTTTGTCCAGCTCGTTGACGTAGAAGTACATGAGCGAGGCGGTTCCAGCGGCCATTTCCTCCCCCGCCGCTGTTGTCCGGGCGTGGAGGGAGGTGCCGCCCACGAACCGGCTTCCCCGGAGCGCCGCACGGGTCATCGGCGACGCGCCGAACTGGGGCAGGCTCACTGTGACGACGTCGGCGTCAGCAGCCACGCGTTCGAAAATTGTCGGGAACGGCTGCCAGCGCAGGGGATCGACTCCAGCGTCCCAATTGCCGAGCAGGTTGACTACCTTGTCCTGGTCAGGATCCAGGACGTCATAGCCCACCATGCCGTGTTCACCGGGCGTGCGGCCGGTTCCAAGGCTGGCCAAGGACGATGCCGTGGTGGAAGGAAAAGCCGAATCAAGCCACACCGGGACGGCCCCCTGTCCCGAGTTCGCAATTGACCTCAGAAACGGAGTGTGGGCGGCCTTCTGCTTCAGGAGATTGCGCCCCAGGCCATCAGCGAGGACAACGCACACGCGTTGCGTTGACGGCAAGTGCAGTTTATTTTCGAAGCCGGGCAGGCCCATGCTCGCCGCGGCGCTGGTGAAGACCTCGGCGATCGACTTGCTGCCATACAGCGGCGCGCCGGGAAGCTCAGGGACGGCGCTGGAAACGCGGACGGTTTCCTGGGCGACGGGTTCCGACGTCGCCATCAGCGCTGGTGCCCGCGGCTCAGCCTGTTGCCGAAGACGCCCGAGCGCAGTCGCGGAGCGGAGATGGTACCGGGGTGGACCGAGGGCCCGGGAGCGCCTGTGTTCACAGCCCGCAACGCGCGGGCGAAGACCTTCGCGTCCTGGACAGCCCTGGGTCCGTCGGCCTCGGAGCTGATCCGCAGCACGATGTCCTCCTGCGAGATGGTGCCCGTGTAACCATGGTCGGCTTCGCACTGGGGATCGCCGCAGCTGGCGGGTCCCACATCCAGGCGCTGGCCTCCTGACCAGGCAATGGACAGGGTCAGCTCCCTGACGGGGTCGCTTGGAGTGTAGTTCTGCGGCTGCGCATACATGTAGCTCAGGACCACCGAGCGGATTTGTGCCACGGGCACGGACTCGGTGGAAATCTGGGCGACGATCTGCTCGCCGGCTTCGTCAAGCTGCTGGTCGTCGACGTGGGTGATCACCAGCATGTCCTCGGTGAGGACCAGGACCGTGATGTGCCGCCGGACCTCGGCACGGTCGAAATGCGTTTCCAAATGCACCAGGTGCGCAAGGCAGTCGCGCCCGTCCAAGGCGTCGGCCACAACATCGGCGACAAGGACAGGATAGAAACCTGCCCGTTGAAGTGCCTGGTCCAGGCTCTGCCCCTGCGAGCTGTGGTTGTGTGCTGCATGGTGCCCGGTGGTAGCCGGACCGGACGGAGGCGTCGGGGACTTCGAGCTCATTCCCCCATTTTCACAGATCGGCTGGGGACTTCATAACCGTCCGGCCCTCCGACGGTCAACTGCCAGCTCAGCCGAGCATCGCACGGCGGGCACTGTCCGTACGCTGTGCGGCATTGCCAATCCAGACCTCGGCGGCAAGGATTTTGACGCCCCGGGTCCCGGCCAGGACGGGATTGAACTCCACCAGGGCAATCCCTGGGTGTTCGTCCTTGAGTCGGACCAGCCGTGCGCCCAGGTCTTCGAGGGCCGCCACGTCCACCGCAGGCAGCCCTTGGTAGCCAAACAGTTTCAGGGAAGCCCGGGGCGCCCTGATGAAGTCGTGGAGATCGGTGGAGGACAAGGGAGGCACGCGGTGCGCCCAATCGTCCAGGAGGTTCACGGCGTCTCCCGCCAAACCGAAAGAGACCACGGGCCCCAGGAGCGGATCCTCGATGGCCCGGAACGTGCAGGCCTGCCCCACGGAAACCATGGCCTGCAGCTCTATCGCAGCTGAACCGTAGGGTTCGAGGGCGCGACGCATCTGCGCGATGTTGCGCCGCAGCGAGTCCGGATCCTCGATGTCCAGCCGCACGCCGCCCAGGTCCAGGCGGTGCCGGAGGGCGGGATCCGTGGTCTTGAGCACCACCGGCCAGCCGAGCCTTTCGGCAGCGGCTACCGCTTCGTCGTCGCTCTCGAACACAGCTGAGGGCACAACCGGGATGCCGTAGCGGGACAGCAGCGCGGCCGCTTCGCCGTCGTCGAGCCGTACCAATTGCTCCCCCGGGACGGAAGACAGGAGCCGCTCGATGTGTTCGCGGGTGCCCTCGCGGTCGCAACCAGGAGGCTCTGTGAACATGCCTTGGTCCCGGTCCAGCCACTTCGCGTAACGGACCACTGCCGCCAAGGCCGCCACCGCGCTGCCCGCGCTGGAGTAGCAAGGAAGGGACGGTCCGGACTCACTGGACTCCCCTTTTGGGGCGAGCAATCCATCCAGCTGCACGGAAGTGTCGAGGATCCCGGTGAAAGCAGCCACGACGGGCTTGCCGGCCTCTGCCGCGCATTCGGCGAGCACTCCTGCGATCGCTTCCATCGTGAGGCTGCGGGACGGCACCATGGCCGCCACCACCGCATGCACGGAATCGTCGGCGAGGTTCTTCCGGAGGCTGCGCCGCAGCCCTTCCCGCGATGCGGACATCCCCGCGTCAAGGTCCACGTCGGTGACGATCCTGTCGACGACGAGTCCCTGGGGCGCCGCGTTGTCCGCCACGACCTTCCCGAAGGCCGCGGAATTGCTGTAGACGGCGAGCGCCGGGCCCTTGGGCAAGGGCTGGCTGGAAACGATTTGCGCCACATCCATGAGCTGTTCGATGGTTTCGACAGCGATGACGCCGGCTTGGCGCATCATCGCGTCCAGGGCCGCCACAGGGGCCAGCGTGGTCCTGACGACATGCCCCGGCGGAAGGCGCAGCCCGGTGACATCCGATTTGGCAACGATGACCGGTTTGCTGCGCGACAAGCGGCGGGCGAGTCGGGAGAACTTGCGGGGATTGCCGATCGACTCCAGGTAGAGCCCGACGGCGACGGTATCGGGATCGTCCTCCCAGAACTGCATGACGTCGTTTCCGGAGATATCGGCGCGGTTGCCGGCGGACAGGAACGAGGAAAGGCCCAGGCCCCTGCGGCTCGCCGCAGCGTAGACGGACACCCCGATGGCCGCGGACTGCGAAAACAGCCCCAATCCCCCGCGTCGCGGAAGGCTCGGGGCCATCGACGCGTTGAGCGAAACCTCCGGGTTCGTGTTCACGATCCCCAACGACTCGGGGCCTATCACGCGCATCCCATAGGACCTGGCCTGGCGCACCAGCTCGCGCTGCCTCCGCAGCCCCCGCTCGCCGTCGTCCGCGTAGCCGGCTGTGGCGACCACCAGGCCTTTGACACCGGCCGCCCCGCACTCATCCACGACTTTCGGCACTTCCTCGTAGGGAACCGCCATGATGGCGAGCTGCGCCGGCCCGGGGATGTCGGCGATCCGGGCGAAGGACTTCATGCCGGCCACCTCGAATGCCTCGGGGTTGACCGCATAGACCGCGCCGGTGAAGCCACCGTCCAGGATGTGCTCAAGAAACTGGTGCCCTACGGTCCCCCACCGGCGGCTGGCGCCCACCACCGCGATCGACGACGGCGCCAGCAAGTCCCGTACGCTGCGGGCCTCCGCGCGGTGTTCCCGCGATTCCATGACGGCCAGGGACTTTTCGGTGGGGTCGATGTTGAATTCAACGCTGACGACGCCGTCGTCGAATTTGCGCGCGAGCTCGTAGCCGGCATCTGCGAAGACCCGGAGCATTTTGCGGTTCTCCGGCAGGACCTCGGCCGTGAAGCGGCGGATGCCGTTCTCCCGGGCAGCCGCGGCCAAGTGTTCGAGCAGGATGGAACCGATCCCCCGGCCCTGCTGGGCATCGGAAATGTTGAAGGCCACTTCGGCCTCCGTGGGGTCCTCTAGCCGGTCGTAGCGGCCGACGCCCACGATCTCTCCGCCGATGGTGATGACGAACGCCACCCGGTCCTTGTGGTCCACTTCGGTGAAGCGGTGCAGTTCCTTGCTGGAGAGTCTCGGCTTGAACGAGAAGAACCGCATGTAAATGGAAGTCTCGGACTGCGCGGCGTGGAAAGCCTGTAGGGCGTCCGCATCCCCGGGTGAAATAGGTCTCAAGTGGGCTGTTCCGCCGTCGCGAAGCACGACATCGGCCTCCCAATATTCCGGATATACGCCGGCGCCGGGCTGATCCACCATAGGCTTAGCCTAGCTAAGTCTTCCGCAGTACACGTTTAAGGATCCACCGACTCCATGGCACGCAGCCAAAGTCCCTCCCGCGCAAACGCGGCCTCGGCCGCCGTCGACGGGGACTTCACCGAGAACATCATTGATATCGACGTCACTTCCGAGATGGAAGGCTCCTTCCTGGAGTACGCGTATTCGGTGATCTATTCCCGCGCTCTCCCCGATGCGCGCGACGGCCTCAAACCCGTCCAGCGACGCATCCTGTACATGATGAGCGACATGGGCCTGCGCCCGGACCGCGGGCATGTGAAGAGCGCCCGCGTGGTGGGCGAAGTCATGGGAAAGCTGCACCCTCACGGTGATACCGCCATCTATGACGCCATGGTGCGCATGGCACAGGACTTCTCGCTGCGCTTGCCCCTGATTGACGGGCACGGCAACTTCGGTTCGCTCGACGACGGCCCGGCAGCACCGCGTTACACTGAAGCCCGGCTCGCCGCGGCTGCGATGACGATGACCGAGAACCTCGACGAAGACGTGGTGGACTTCGTCCCCAACTACGACAACCAGCTGACCCAGCCGGACGTCCTGCCCTCGGCCTTCCCTAATTTGCTCGTCAACGGCACCACGGGCATTGCAGTCGGCATGGCCACCAACATGGCTCCCCACAACCTCGTGGAAGTCATCGCGGCCGCCCGGCACCTCATCGCCAATCCGGACGCCACGCTGGAAGACGTCATGCGCTTCGTGCCCGGCCCTGACTTGCCCACAGGCGGCAGGATCGTTGGTCTGGACGGCATCCGTGATGCCTATGCCACGGGACGCGGTTCGTTCAAGACCCGCGCCAAGGTGGAGATCGAGCAGCTGACCGCGCGCCGCACCGGCCTGGTGGTGACCGAACTCCCCTACATGGTGGGTCCGGAGAAGGTCATCGAGAAGATCAAGGATGCCGTCAACGCCAAAAAGCTGACAGGCATCAGCGATGTCATGGACCTCACTGACCGCAAGCACGGACTACGGCTCGTGATCGAGATCAAGAACGGCTTCAACCCCAACGCCGTGCTGCAGCAGCTCTACCGGTTCACCCCGATGGAAGATTCCTTCGGCATCAACAACGTGACCCTGGTAGATGGGCAGCCTCAGACCTTGGGCTTGCTCCAGCTCCTGCAGGTCTACGTCGGACACCGCCTGTCCGTCGTACGCCGTCGCACGGCCTTCCGCCTGGGAAAGAAGAAGGACCGCCTCCACCTGGTGGAGGGCCTGTTGATCGCGATCGTCGATATCGACGAGGTCATCCAGATCATCCGCTCCTCGGACGAGGCATCGGCGGCCCGCGAACGGTTGATGTCCATCTACGACCTGTCCGAGATCCAGGCCAACTACATCCTGGAACTCCGCCTGCGCCAGCTGACCAAGTACTCGCGCATCGAACTCGAGAAAGAGCAGGAAGAACTGCGCCGCGAGATTGCCGAACTCGAAGCGATCCTGGCGTCCGATGTGCTCCTGCGCGGGCTGGTGTCCGGAGAATTGGCCGAAGTGGCCGAGAAGTACGGCACCCCGCGACGCACGGTTCTCCTCGAGTCCGAGGCTGTATCGCCCACCGTCGCCGCGGCGCTCGCAGCAGCCGTCCCGGCAGGCAAGGGCAAGGCCGCAGCTCTACCGCTTGAGATCCCCGACGACCCTTGCTGGGCACTCCTCAGCGCCTCGGGCCAGATCGCACGGACCTCCAACCAGGAGCCGCTGGCCGAATCAGGCCCGCGGAGCAAGCATGATGTCTACCGCTCCGTGGTCAAGACAACCGCACGCGGCGAAATCGGCGCGGTCACGTCGCAGGGCCGCATGCTCCGGGTACAGGTCATGGACATGCCGGCGCTTCCGCCCATGTCCGGCCTGCCGAATCTTGCCGGGGGCGTCGCGGCAAAGGACTTCATCACCCTGCTCAAGGGCGAAACGCTCGTGGCGTTCGTTCCGCTGGATGCCGTGTTGGCCATCGGAACGGTCCAGGGCGTCGTCAAGCGCGTCCAGCCGGACTACCCGCTGAACCGGGAAGACTGGGAAATCATTGCCCTCAAGGACAAGGACACCGTGGTGGGCGTGGAACCCGCCCCTGATGACGAGGTCGACCTTGTCTTCGTCACCCGGCTTGCGCAGCTTCTGCGTTTCAGCGCCTCTGCCGTTCGGCCGCAGGGCCGAACCGCGGGTGGCATGGCGGGAATCAAGCTTGGGGACGGCGACGACGTCATCCACTTCGGCACGGTGCGCGCCAACGACCCTGCCGCCGTCGTCGTGACGATCGCGGGCAGCAACGGCGCCCTTCCGGGGACTGCTCCAGGCACTGCGAAGATCACCCCGTTCGAGGAGTATCCGGCCAAGGGCCGGGCAACGGGAGGCGTACGGGCTCACCGTTTCCTCAAGGGTGAAGACACGCTGCTGCTCGGATGGGCGGGTCACGGTCCGGCGAAGGCGTCATCCAGCGCCGGCGTTGCCCGGGCCCTCCCACAGGAGCACGGCCGCCGCGACGGCTCCGGTGTTCCCCTCTCCCAGCCCGTGGATGCGATCGGTGCGAGCATGGCGTGGGAAGAAGGAAACGGGCCGGAAACCGCTGTTGAGGCCTAAACCCCGAAGGCCCTGGGCTACATCGTGGCGATACTGAGGATGTTTCCTTCCGAGTCGAGGAACCAGGCTCCCCTTTCGCCGTCCGGCAAGGTGGCTACGCCGTTTTCGGTTTTCAGTCCCGGGAAGTCGTAGTCTTCGAAAACGACTCCGCGGGCCCTGAGGTCGGCCATGTCCTGGTCCAGGTCCGTGCTCTGGAACCCCAACTGGGTGTTCTTGGCGGTCCCGGCGTTGGGCGTCTCGTAGAGCAGGAAGGCCGTGCCGTTGGCGCACTTGTACGTCAGGTTGTCTGTGGCCTCCGGGTTATCCGGTTCGAGACCGAGCTTGTCACGGTAGAAGTCACGGGCGCGGGCGATATCGCTGGCAGGGAGCACGCCGGCGACGTTTAGATCCTTTAGCATGGCAATTTCACTTTCCAGGCTTCCCCAGCACCTAACTTTACTCCTGATGGGGTTGATCAGACCTGGGATCGGCCTCCCGCCGGGCAGGGTGACCGGATCAGGAATCCGGGGCTCTAGACTACTGCCATGCCGATCATTCCCGATGACAAGGACTGGACCTGGGTCTTGTCCACGCCCTGTCCCGAATGCGGCTTCGACGCCGCTACTGTGACCCCGTCTACCGTCCCGGGGACAGTCCTGAACATGCTGCCGCGTTGGCGGGCCGTGCTGCGCCGGGAAGACGCGTCCACCCGTCCGGACGAACACACGTGGTCGCCCCTGGAGTATGCCTGCCACGTGCGGGATGTCTTCAGCCTTTTCGACCAGCGCCTAAACCTGATGCTTCGGGAGGATGACGCCCACTTCGCCAACTGGGACCAGGACAAGGCCGCAATCGACGGCGACTACGCGAATGCGGATCCGGCGGGAGTGGCTGCGCAGCTAGCCGCCGAGGGCACTCAAATTGCCAACTCTTTCGCTGCTGTCCACGAAGATGAGTGGCCCCGCACGGGCGTCCGCAGCAACGGCTCCACGTTCACCGTGCTGACGTTTGCCCAGTACTTCCTTCACGACGTCGTCCATCACCTGCACGACGTGGACGGCTAGGCGCTGCGATGTCGTGGAAAGACACCCGGGCAACCCGCCTCTTCAATATCGACCTGCCCATCGTCCTTGGTCCGTTCGGTGGTCTGTCATCGGTGGAGCTGTCGGCCACGGTCAGCGAGGCCGGCGGGCTGGGTTCCTACGGCCTCTACGGATACGACGCGGAAAGGATCGCCGCCACGGCCCGCGAGCTCAAGGAGGCCACCGGGAAACCTTTCGCGCTGAATCTTTGGCTTCCCGTCGAGGGCGAAGAGCCGCCAACCACGGACACCCGGCAGTTCGCCGCCTACGTGGATATCCTCCGGCCGTATTTCGAGCTGGTGGGCGTGGAACCACCCGCCCAACCGGACACCTACGTGCCCGATCTGCAGGAACAGATTCAAGCGGCCATCGATGCCCGCCCTGCCGTGCTGAGCTTCGTGTTCGGGGTTCCGTCCGAGGCTGTCATCGAGGAGGCACACAGGAACGGCATCGTGGTGGTGGGTACTGCAACCACGGTTGACGAAGCCGTGGCCCTGGATGCCGGCGGCGTTGACGCCATCGTTGCCACGGGGATGGAGGCCGGCGGACACCGGGTTTCCTTCCTGCGGGCCCCTGAGGACTCGCTCGTCGGGACCGTGGCCCTGGTGCCCCAGGTGGTGGATGCCGTCCCGGTTCCGGTCATCGCCGCAGGCGGTATCGCTGACGGACGCGGGGTCGCTGCCGCCTTGGCGCTTGGCGCGGACGGGGTCCAGATCGGTTCGGCCTTCCTGGCCACGCGGCAATCAGCCATCAGTCCGGCGCACCTGGCCGCCATGCGCGGACCCGACGCCGCCCACACCGTCCTGACCCGGGCCCTCAGCGGCCGCTTGGCACGCGGCATTCCCAACCGGATCATCGCGGAACTCGCCGATCCTGCTGCGCATGCCCCGTTCCCGATCCAGAACTGGCTGACCGGCAAGTTCCGGCCCGCCGCGGCTGCACAGGGAATCCCGGGCCTGATGTCCCTGTGGGCCGGCCAATCGACGCCGCTCATCCGGGAGGACGACGCAAGGAAGCTCGTGGACAATATCGTCGAGTCGGTGGACTCGATCTTCGGACGGCTTCTGGGCTAGTTTCCGCGCACGAGCACCGGGAGAGAGGACGGCGAGCCCAGATCCAGCCGGGAGTCTCCCCCGGCGATGTCGGCCGGGTTGTGGGTCACCAGGACCACCGTGACGTCCTTCAGCCCGAACCGCAGCTCCGCCATCATGAGGCGTCCGGCCTCGGCGTCGAGATGGGCGGTCGGCTCGTCGAGGAGCAGGACTTCTGCGCTGGTGAGGAGCGTGCGGGCCATGGCGAGCCGTTGGCGTTCGCCGCCGCTCAGGAACGAACCCGAGGGGCCTATGCGGCTGTCAAAGCCCCCGGGAAGCCCGGACACCACTCGGGAAAGCCCGACGGCGTCCAGGGCCTTATCCATGTCCGCTTCGGAGGGCTTGCGGTTTGCCGGGCGGGCGAGCAGAAGATTGCCGCGGATAGTGGAGTCGAAGAGGTGGGCTTCCTGGGGACACCAAGCAGCCTTCCCGCTGACGTAGGCCCTTCCGGATGACGCGGGCAGGAAGCCAAGCAGGACGGAGAGCAGCGTGGATTTCCCCGAGCCGGAGGGTCCCGTGACCGTGAGCCAATGCCCGGGGGCAGCTTCGGCGCTGAGCCGGCTGAACACGGGCGGGCCGCCTGGCCATGACGCTTCGAGGTCATCCAGCTGCAGTCCCGCAGAGCCGTCGGGTCGCTCCGGCAACGTCTGCACACCGCCGTCGGCTTCTGGCGTATCGAAGGCTCCGGACTGCGCGATCCGCCGCAGCACTGCGGCCAACGCCGGACCCTGCCGCGCGGCAGACACCGCCGCCCCGTAGGGCTCCGCGAGGGCCAGCTGAACAAGGACGACGACGGCCAGCACGGCCGGCGCGACAGTTCCGGATTGCACCGACGGTGCCGCGAGAATGCCCGCGGCCAAGGCTCCGAGGGTGCAGGCCAGCACCGTCAATCCTTGGCCTATGCCGTCAGCCCAGGCCGAACGCTGTGCGGCGGCGGTGGTCGCGTTGTCCCTCCGAGTCAAGGACGAAAGGATGGTGCCGGCCACGCCGTTGGCGCTGAGCTCCGCGCGGGCGTCGAGGGCTGCGGCAACGTCGCGCAGCACGAGTGAGCGCAGTTGCTGCTCCGAACGGGCCGCGTTGCGGTCCGCCGCCAGGGCAAGAAGAGGGGCAAGCACAAGGCCAACCACGGCGCTGCCGAGAACCGCCGGCACGGTGGCGGGAACCAGGAGGGCCGAGGCGACCACCGCCGACACTGCGACGGCAAGGGCGGAGAGGGGTGGAAGGACGACGCGCGGCAGCACGTCGCGCAGCGTATCGACGTCGTCCACCACCGCTCCGAGCACATTGCCGCCCTGCAGGAGGCGGCGCAAGGACAGTGCCCGGGCGCTAAGCGCCGCCCAGAGCGCGCCCCGGAGCCTTGTCATCGCGGCGAACACGGTGTCGTGGACAACGAGCCGCTCGGAGTAACGCAGCACCGCCCGGCCTATGCCGAAGAACCGGACGCCCACAATCGCTCCGAGCAAGTACAGGATGGGCGGTTGTTCGCTGGCACGGATGATCAGCCAGCCGGACAGCCCGGACAACGCCACGGCAAACAAGGCGGCGAGCGCCGCGAGCAGGACGGCACCGGCGAACTTGTAACGGACGGGCGCCAGGATGCGCGCGAGGGCCTTGAGCGTGGAGATTGCCGTGGGGGCTCCGTCCGGTTTGGCTCCGGGGTTCACGTCCCGCTGGACCGGAGCGGGCGCTGATGCACTGGATTCCAGGTCCACGGGACCGGCTTGCTCCTGCGCTGTCCCGCTGGTGAACTCCCCGCCGTCGACCTTCACGACGTTGTCCGCCAGTTTCCGGGTCGCGGCGTCGTGGGCCACCAGGATGACAGTCGCCTCACCACGCAGCCCCGCGATGGCCGAACGGATCGCGTCCGCGGACGCGGCGTCAAGGTGGGCGGTGGGTTCGTCAAGCAACAGGACCGTGGCTCCCGCGTTGAGCCGCGCCAAGCCGCGCGCCACAGCCACACGCCGCAGTTCTCCAGGGCTCAACTCGGCAGGATGTTTGGACGCGAGGTGCTCCGCGGCAGACTGCTCCAGGCAACGCATGGCCCTCGCAATGTCCCCGTCCGGCGTGGTCCCGGGGTCCATGGACGCAACGTCCTGGTTCCCACCGTTCAGGTAAAGGACGACCTCGTCCAGCACCGTACCGGCGACCATGACGGGATGCTGCGGTACCCAAGCCACCGCGCCGGCACCCAGTCCGCTAATCGATCCTTCAACGGTTGCCAGCGGCCCGTCGGCGATCGTACCGGCGAGGACACCCAGGATGGTGCTCTTGCCCGAACCGCTGCGACCGTGGAGGGCGGTGATCTGTCCGGCCGGCGCCTTGAAGTCGATAGGCCCGACGGCGGCGGCCACCCTTCCCGGATACCTCACCGTCAGTCCGGTGACCACGACGGCGGCGGAAACTTCGGTGCCGAAAACATCGCTCAGCGGACGGCCCGCCGGCGACTCCAGCACGGCGTTGGCTGCGGCCAAGGCCTCGCGCCCGTCGTCGCTGGCGTGGTGGGCTGTGCCCAGCTCGCGCATGGGAAGATAGCAATCGGGGGCGAGGATGAGGGCCAGCAGGCCTGCTTCCAGTCCCATGTCGCCCGCCACGAGTCGCACGCCGATGAAGACGGCCACGACCGCGACGGAGATAGTGGCTATCAGCTCCAGGGCGAGGGCGGACAAGAAGGCAGTCCGCAGTGTTCCCATGGTGCGCGAGCGGTATTCCTCGGAGAGGTCCTCGAGGGCTGCGCGCTGTTCACCGGCGCGGCCCAGTCCCACTAGCACGGGAAGTCCCTTGGCCAACTCCAGGATGTGCCCCGAGAGCCTCCGCAGCGTGGATTGGGCTTCGTGGACCCGGTCCTCGGTGTGGCGGCCGATCAGCACCATGAACAACGGGACGAGCGGCAAGGTCAGCACCACAACCACGGCACTGACCCAGTCCGCGAAGAGGATCCGCGCGCCGAGGAGCAGGGGCAATGCGGCGCAATTGACCAAGGCGGGCAGGAACTGGGTGTAGTAGTTGTCCAGTGCGTCAAGTCCGCGGGTCGCGAGCACGGCGAGCCCGCCGTCGTTCACGTCGCCGACCCGTCCCGCGGCCCCGGCGCCAAGGGCGCGCCCCAGCAGCCTGGACCTCAGCTCTTCCTTGACCCCAAGGGCCGCCCGGCGCGCCGCGACTCCTTGTCCCCAGACCGTCAGCGACCGGAGGACCGCGCCGGCGGCACCCCAGACGAGTCCTTCGCGCCACCCCATGCCGCCCGCTGCAAGTCCCGATAACATTCCCGCGATGGCCTGTGCAATCAGGACCAGGGACAGAGCCTTGAGGGAGGACAACAGGCCAAGGAAGTACAACGCGGATCGGGTGGCAGGTCCGGCGGGCAGTTGGGGCTTCATCCGTTACTCGCCGGCGTCGCGGGGTGCGCGTTTCGCAGCTGGTCCGCCCGGTGCCGACTGGCCGACCAGGACCTTTGCCGCGATGGCCGGCAGGAAACCATGTGCGGCGGGAATATGCGCTGCGCTCACGCGACGGCGGAACACCCAGTAGGTCCACGCCTGGTAGGCGACGACCAGGGGCAAGCCGACGGCGGCGACGATACTCATCAGCCCCAGGGTGTAGGCGGACGAGGATGCATTGGAAATGGTGAGGTTGAAGGCGGGGTTCAAGGTGGAGGGAATGACCACGGGGAACGCCGCACCGAAGATGGAAGCGGTGGCGCACACGAGGAACGCACCCAGGGCTCCGAAGGCCTTGCCCTCAGCTCCCTTGCGGGCGAGGACCCAGGCTCCCGCGGCAGCCAGGACTCCGAGGATCACCAGGATCCACGTCAACGGCTTGCCGCTGAGCAGCTGCAGGGACACCATCCATGCCAGCAGCGGCAGCAAGGCGAGCGGGGCGAGCCGCACAAACCAGCGGCGCGCGCGGTGGCGCACTTCGCCGTCGGTCTTCAGGGCCAGGAACGCGAGGGCGTGCACCAGGGCGAACGCGACCACGGCGAATCCGCCCAGCACGGCGTATCCGCTGAACCAGGCAAAAGGGCCGCCCTGGCGGTCGCCATTCGAGTCAATCGGCAGCCCGGTGGTGGTCAACGCCAGCGCGGCGCCGATGCCGAACGCAGCCGTGAACGAGCCCAAGGCTATGGCCCAGTCCCAGACGGTCCGCCAGCGGGCGCTGTCCACTTTGCCCCGGTACTCGAAGGCCACAGCCCGGAAGATCAGGGCCACAAGGACAATGAGCAGCGGCAGGTAGAGCGCCGAAAACAGCGAGGCGTACCACAGCGGGAAGGCGGCGAAGGTGGCACCGGCCGCGGTCAGGAGCCACACTTCGTTCCCGTCCCACACCGGGCCGACGGTGTTCAGCAGTACCCGGCGGTCGGTGTTGTTCCGGGCGAAGAGCTTCATGAGCATTCCGACGCCGAGGTCGAAGCCCTCCAGGAAGAGGTAACCCGTCCACAGCACGGCGATGGCCACGAACCAGACGGTAGGCAACAGTTCCATTTGAAAGATCCCTTTGCTTCCTAGTAGGCGAATGCCAGGACGTCGTCGCTGTCGCCGGGCTGGCCCGGGGCGCCCGGCGTCCCGCCGTCGTCGTCCTTCTTTTGTTTCTTCTCGCCGTGGCGGGCTTCGGCGAGCTCAGGCATCGCGGACACCACGCCACCCCGGGCGTATTTGACCAGGAGCCGGACTTCGACCACCAGCAGGACCGCGTAGATGGAGGCCAACACGACGAGCGAGGTGATGAGCTCGGCGGCGGAGACGCCTGGTGAGACGGCCGCGGCCGTGAACATGAACACTTGGTCGACGCCGCTGGCGTCCGGATTGGGCGCGACGACGAACGGCTGCCGGCCCATTTCGGTGAAGATCCAGCCGGCGGCGTTGGCGCCGAAGGGAGCGAGGATGCCGAAGACGGCCAGGCGCATGATCCAGCGGGCTTGCGGGACGGTGCCCTTGCGCGTGACCCACAAGGCCAGCAATGCGGCAAAGGCAGCGATTCCGCCGAAACCGATCATCATCCGGAAGCCCCAGTAGGTCACTTCCATGACCGGTACGTACTGGATTTCCTGGCCCGCCCGGTCGCCGTAGAGGGGATTGTTCGGCAGGTGGGTGCCGTACTTGGCCTTGTATTCGTCCAGAAGGCTGTTGACGCCCTTCACTTCCGTGTTGAAATCGCCCTTGGCCAGGAAGGAGAGGATGCCGGGGACCTCGATCACGGCCACGATGTCGTTGCAGCTCTTGGACCCGAGGTTGCCGACGCTCAGCACGGAGAATCCGGTGCCGTCGTGGCAGGCGGCCTCGGCCGCGGCCATCTTCATGGGCTGTTGTTCGAACATCAGCTTGCCTTGCAAATCGCCCGTGAACGCTGTGCCTGCGAAGGAGATCATGGCGACGACGGCGCCGATCCGCAGGGAGTTGATCCAGACTTTGTAATCGGCTTTGTCCCGTCCGGGGATGTCGGCTTTGCCCGCGATGGCCCGGCCGTCGGCTCCGATGGTGTCAATGCCATCGTGGCGGCGGCGCCAGAGGTGGTACCACGCGATGCCCAGAAGGAAGGCACCGGCGACGGCCAGCGCGCCGAAGAGCGTGTGGGGTACCGCCACCATGGCGGTGTTGTTGGTGAAGACTGCCCAGGCGTCGGTCATGACGGGACGCCCGCTGACCATCGTGACGCCGACGGGGTGCTGCATCCAGGAGTTGGCCACGATGATGAAGTAGGCCGAGAAGACCGAGCCGATCACGGCGATCCAGAGGCAAGCGAGGTGGACGCCACGCTTGAGTTGTTTCCAGCCGAAGATCCAAAGTCCCAGGAAGGTCGATTCCACGAAGAACGCGAGAAGCGCTTCCAGGGCCAGGGGCGCACCGAACACGTCGCCGACGAATCGGCTGTATTCGCTCCAGGCCATGCCGAATTGGAATTCCTGCACGATGCCCGTGGCTACACCCATGATGAAGTTGATGAGGAAGAGCTTGCCCCAGAACTTGGTCATCCGCAGGTATTCAACCTTGCCCGTGCGGTACCAAAGGGTCTGGATGACGGCCACCACAAGCCCCAGCCCGATGGTCAGCGGCACCATCATGAAGTGGTAGACCGTGGTGATTCCAAATTGCCAGCGTGCGATTTCCAAGGCGTCCATGGCTGTCCTTATTGTCCCGACGCCCGCTTGCGGCGTCCTTTTTCTACGTTACGTAGAACTGACTTCTTCTACACAGTGTAGAACAAACCCCTGCGATCTGCTCACCACTCTTCCAGCGGCGTCACAGTGTCGCAAGGACACGCCGCGCCGCATGTTCTACCTCACGTAGAATCGCCGCCTGAAAAGCGGTAGATTGATGGTGGAATGTTGGATCATCGCAGTTCCCCCGGTCCACGCAAACCGGCAAGGGAAGTGCGGAAAGTAGGGATGCGTTGATGGCAAGTCTTGGCGAACTGGAACGGGCGGTCATGGATCTCCTTTGGGCGGGCCAGGAGGCTGCGACAGCCAACAAACTTCGTGATCTGCTGGCGCAGGATTCCGCCGCCACGGATGGCATTGCAGGACACCAGGGCAAGGACCTCGCAGTCACCACAGTGCTGACGGTCTTGTCCCGCCTCGAGAAGAAGGGCCTCGTGGAGCGCGAACGCGGCACCCGCCCGCACCGCTATCAGGCTGTTTCGAGCCGCGCGGACCACACGGCGGACCTCATGCATGAGGCATTGGGTTCCGCCCCGGACCGCGAAGCCGTGCTGGCGCGGTTCATCGGTTCCGTGAGCGAGAGTGAAGCCGCCACGCTGCGCAAGCTGCTCGGCAAAAACTAACCACCCATGTTCTGGACCTCATATTTTCTGGCGGTCCTTGCTTTGGTGCTGGCCTGGCCGGTTCCTGTCCTCCTTTCGCGCGCCGAGTGGCCTTCACGCGCGCCATTCATGGCCATGGTCCTCTGGCAAGCCATCGCACTCGCCGGTGGCCTCTCCATGATCGGGGCCATGCTCGTCTACGGGCTTGAGCCCATCGGCGACAACCTCATTGCAGGTGTGCGCTCCTTGGCCGGCATGGTGCTTCACAACGAGCCCACCACAGCACTGGGCTTCTGGCACTTGTTCGCTTTGTCCGCCGCGGCGCTGCTGAGCGCCCATCTCGTGTTCACCCTGCTGCTCACCTACGTCAAGATCGAACGGCAGCGGCGCAGGCACCGCGAACTCCTCGCACTTCTGGCCTCACCGTCCGACGACGGCCCTGGCACCGTGGTCATCAACCACGACTCCCCCGTTGCCTACTGCTTGCCCGGCGGCGCAAGGTCAGTGACTGTTCTGTCCGACGGCCTCATGGCCGCCCTGGAGCCTGCCGAGCTCAGGGCGGTCCTCATCCACGAAAATGCCCATCTCTCCCAGCGCCACGACCTTCTTTTGTGGGCCTTCGCGGCGTGGCGCCAGGCGCTGCCCTGGTTCCCCACGACGCGACTCGCCCAGGTTGCGGTCAACTCCCTGATCGAAATGCTCGCCGACGATGTGGCCCTGCGCACCGAGAGTAAGGGGACGCTCATTAAGGCGATTGCGATCGTGGCGAGCGGCTCCGCCGGTCCCGTGGAGCAATTCGCGCCTCCCGGAACAAGCGGGCAGGACGCTTCCCCCGAAGGCAGCTCGCTCAGCGGCACCGGCGGCGCCGATTCACCGCGTACGACGGCGTCGCGCGTCAGCCGGCTGCTCTCACCTAAGCCGCCGCTTCCGGCAGCCCAGCGCACTTTGGTGCTTGCGGCGTCGGCCATGTTGCTCGCGGTGCCGACAGGCCTGCTGATCGTGCCGGGTTTGCTGGGCTGAACGGCGTCGGATAGGGCCCGCTGGATCAGGCGTCGATGCGTTCCCGGTCCAGGTCCGCAGCGCCGGCGATAATGAAGTCCTTGCGCGGGGCGACGTCCGATCCCATCAGCAGGTCAAACGTGTCTTCCGCCATCTTCGCGTTCTCGATGCCCACCTTGCGGAGGGTTCGGTGGCGCGGATCCATGGTGGTCTCGGCGAGCTGCTCGGCGTCCATTTCACCGAGGCCCTTGTAGCGCTGGATCGGTTCCTTGTAGCGCTTGCCTTCCTTGGCGAGCCTGGCCAGCAGGACGTGCAGTTCGGCCTCGGAGTAGGTGTAGATCATCTCGTTGGCCTTCTGGCCCGCGTTGATGACTTCCACCCGGTGCAGCGGCGGTACTGCCGCGTATACCCGGCCCTCGTCGATCATCGGGCGCATGTACCGGAAGAACAAGGTGAGCAGCAGCGTGCGGATGTGCGCGCCGTCGACGTCCGCGTCGGTCATCAGGATCACCTTGCCGTAACGGGCGGCGTCGATGTCGAAGCTCCGGCCCGAACCGGCGCCCACTACCTGGATGAGGGCGGCGCACTCCGCGTTGGAGAGCATGTCCCCCACCGATGCCTTCTGCACGTTGAGGATCTTGCCACGGATCGGCAACAGCGCTTGGAAGTCCGAGGACCGCGCCAGCTTGGCGGTGCCAAGGGCGGAGTCACCTTCCACGATGAACAGCTCGGAACGTCCGACGTCGTCCGTGCGGCAATCTGCCAGCTTGGTGGGCATCGACGACGTTTCCAGCGCATTCTTCCTGCGCTGCGTTTCCTTGTGGACGCGGGCCGAGATGCGGGACTTCATTTCGCTGACGATCTTCTCGAGCAGCAGGGCGGACTGGGCCTTGTCGTTGCGGTTCGCCGAGTTCAGGCGCGCTGTGATCTCGTCCTCGACAACCTTGGCAACAATCGCCTTGACGGCCGAAGTGCCCAGGATTTCCTTGGTCTGGCCCTCGAATTGCGGCTCTGCCAAGCGGACCGTCAGCACTGCCGTGAGGCCGGCAAGGATGTCGTCCTTCTCAATCTTGTCGTTGCCCGCTTTGAGCTTGCGCGCGTTCGTTTCGACGGCCTTGCGGAAGGTCTTCAGGAGCGCCTGCTCGAAGCCTGCCTGGTGCGTGCCGCCCTTGGGCGTGGCGATGATGTTGACGAAGCTCCGCATGGTGGTTTCGTAGCCGATTCCCCAGCGCAGCGCGATGTCCACTTCACAGTCCCGCTCCACTTCCGCGATTTTGCTGTGCCCGTTTTCGTCAAGGACCGGAACGGTTTCCTTGAACTTGCCCGCACCATGGAGCCGCCAAATATCAGTGACGCCCGAATCCGCGGCGAGGAAGTCGACGAATTCGGAAATGCCGCCATCGTGATGGAAAACCTCTTGGTGCGGCCCGTTTTCGCCGGGGGTACCGGGGAGCCGGCGCTCATCGCGCACCGTGAGCTTGAGGCCCGGAACCAGGAATGACGTTTGGCGGGCGCGCGACGCAAGATCCTCGAGGGAGAACTTCGCGTCCGGAGTGAAGATCTGCCGGTCTGCCCAGTAGCGGATGCGGGTACCGGTCACACCCCGCTTGGCCTTGCCGACGACGTCGAGCACCGAGTTCTCGACGAACGGTTCGAAGACCGAAGTCGGGCTGGGCTTCGAACCGATGTCCTTGAATCGGCCGGGCTCGCCGCGGCGGAAGGACATCTGGTACGTCTTCCCACCTCGGTCCACCTGCACGTCAAGGCGGGCAGAGAGCGCGTTCACTACGGACGCGCCAACGCCGTGCAAACCGCCGGACGCCGTGTAGGAGCCGCCACCGAACTTTCCGCCTGCGTGCAGTTTGGTGAAGACGACTTCGACGCCGGTGAGCCCCGTCTTGGGTTCCAGGTCCACCGGGATGCCGCGGCCGTCGTCGTGGATTTCCACCGAATTGTCCGCGTGCAGGATGATCTGGATGTCATGCCCGAAGCCCGCCAGGGCTTCGTCCACGGAGTTGTCGATGATCTCCCACAGGCAGTGCATGAGGCCGCGCGAGTCGGTGGAGCCGATGTACATGCCCGGACGTTTGCGGACCGCCTCCAGGCCTTCCAAAACTGAAAGGTGCCGGGCGTTGTATTCAGAACTCGGTGCCACGGGCGGGGCGCTCCTTCGGGGGTGTAACAGAGGCAAAAAACACTCCTCCTAGGCTAGCTGGCCCGGAGCCCGGACGAGAGCTGCCACTCCCAATCGTGCTGGACGCCACTTCCCGGTGTTACGCACATGTGATACGCGGACAGCGAACGTGACCCATCCTTGCCATGGTTTTGCTTCGAATGCTGGTTATATGGATACACAGAACTACTAAGGAGGCCGAACATGACAACAGCAGTTGCAGACCGCACACTCAATGCACTCGACCGGTGCGACCGTTGCGGGGCCCAGGCATATGTCCGCGTTGTACTCGAGTCCTCCGGCGGTGAGCTGCTCTTCTGCGGCCACCACGCACGTGCAGTAGAGGCCACGCTGCGGCCGATGACTTCGGACTGGCATGACGAGACCGGTCGCCTTCAGGAGAAGGAACCCGTCCTCGCCGACTAGCCTAAATGGCCGGCCCCAGCGGCCGCCCGGCTGACATAATTTCACAGAGACAACGGCCCCCTCCGAATGGAGGGGGCCGTTGCGTTAACTTCCCCGCCTGGCTAACTTCCCTGCCTGGCCCGGGCGACGTCGGCAGCAATCTCCTTGTGCCCTTGGGCATCAAGCCCGGCAACCACCCCGTCGATGTCCTTGTCGGGCCGGTTCTGGCTCAGTTTGGCCTTCGCCTCGATACGGGTGATGACCAGTTCGATGCCAACGATCGCACGCAACTGGCCGGAGACGTAGCGCTCCGGCGCGTCGTCCACGGACCACGGCCGCTCGGAATCGGCTTCGTTGAGGTTGGTCAGCTGCCTGACATGGTTCCCCAGCCACGCGGCATCCTCATGGACGGCAAGCTTGCCGTAAACGTGCGCGGTGGAGTAGTTCCACGTCGGGACGACACGCCCATGCTCTGCTTTCGATGCGTACAAGGAGGGCGAGATGTAGGCGTCCGCGCCCTGGATGATCACGAGTGATTCTCCGATCGCCGGCTCGGACCATTGGGAGTTGGTTCGGGCGAGGTGCCCGTGGAGCGCGCCGTATTCGCCGATCGAGGGATCGTAGATGAGCGGCAGGAAGGTCGCCAGCAGACCCTGCGACGTCATGGTGACCAGATTCGCCGCACTTGGCCGTGTCAGGAGGTCGTGGAGTACGTCGGGACCGGCCTCGAAATGCGCTGGGATGTACATGGTTCTATTCTTCCTATCGTGGGACGGGCGATCTGTTGTGTTGGTCTTCAGCGATTCTGTTCCGGGCGCTGCGGATTGAGCCGGACCCGGACCGCGACGCCGGCGCAAAGGATGACGGCCAGCCCACCGACAATCGTGGTCCAGCCGAGGGATTCGCCCAGCAACAGCCCTGCCCAGCAAATGCTCAGTACGGGCTGGATGAGTTGTACCTGGCTGATTCTGGCCATGGGTCCAATGACGAGACCCCGGTACCAGGCGAAGAAGCCGAAGAACATGCTGACGACTCCGAGGTAGGCAAAAGCAGCCCACTGGGCCGGTGAGGCCGACGGCGGCTGCTGGGCCATGGAAAGCGCTGACAGTCCGGCCATCAACAGCAAGGCCAGGACGAGCGCCCACGATACGGTCTGCCATGCGCCGAGTTCGCGGGCGAGCAGGCCGCCTTCCGCGTAGCCGATTGCCGCAGAAATGACAGCTCCGAGGAGCAGCACATCCGCCCGGTCAAGTTGCCCGAACCCACCGGACTGCGCGAATGCGAATGCGATGGCCGCACCAGCGCCTACGGCGGTGACCAGCCAGAAGGCGACAGGCGGATGCTCGCGTCCGCGGAGCACCGCGGCAGTTGCCGTTGCTGCCGGCAACAGGGCGATGACGACGGCACCGTGGCTGGCCGGCGCCGTCGTGAGCGCGAACGAGGTGAGTAAGGGGAACCCGACAACAATCCCGGCGGCGACCACGGCCAGGCGCGCCCATTGCCTGCCTTGAGGAAGCCGCTGCCTGGTGAGGGTGAGGGCGAATGCCGCGAGTATCGCCGCGACGACGGCACGGCCGGAGCCGATGAACAGGGGCGACAGGCCACCAACCGCCACCCGGGTGAAGGGAACAGTGAACGAGAACGCCGCTACTCCGAGGAGGCCCCACCAGAGGCCGGTTGTCGAGCGGGACAGTATCACTGGCCGAATAATTGTAGTAGCGCTACTATTGTCTCTCATGAACAACGATAGCAGTTCCAGGATTGCGATGCGACTGCGGGAATGGATCGCCGGGGCCGCGCCGGGATCCCGGCTTCCGTCCACCCGGTCATTGGTTGCCGAGTACCAGGCCAGCCCTGTGACGGTTCAGAAAGCCTTGCAGACGCTCACTTCGCAGGGCTTGATCGAGAGCCGGCCCGGCGTCGGCACCTTCGTGCGGGCCGCCCGGACAGCACGCCCCTCGGATTACGGCTGGCAAACCGCAGCACTGCGTGCACCGCAGGCGCCTCCCCGTTCAGCCTCCACTACGATGCGCGACACCTCGAACGCCACTATCGCCTTCCACTCCGGATACCCGGACCGGGAACTCCTGCCGGAGCGGCTTGTGCGGGCCGCTCTCGCCCGCGTTGCCCGCGGCGACGCTGCTTTGTCCCGGCCTCCGGCGGCCGGCCTTCCCGAGTTGCAGTCCTGGTTCGCGCACGAACTCGGCGCCGCGACCCCGGCAGGGCTCACCCCGCCAACACCGAGCGACGTCATCGTGCTGCCCGGAAGCCAAGGCGGCCTCAGCTCGATCTTCACTGCATTGGTCGGCCACGGGCAGCCGCTGCTCATGGAATCTCCGAGCTACTGGGGAGCCATCCTGGCCGCGACGCAAGCCGGAGTCCGGATCGTCCCGGTACCCAGCGGAGCCGATGGGCCGGATCCCGAAGAATTGGCCAGGGCCTTTGAGGAGACGGGCGCGCGGTTGTTCTACGCCCAACCGAACTATGCCAACCCCACTGGAGCGCAATGGTCCACCCGGCGGGGCGAAGAAGTCCTGGACGTCGTGCGGGAGTATGGCGCGTTCCTCGTCGAGGACGACTGGGCGCACGACTTCGGCATCACGTCAACGCCGCTACCCCTCGCCGCACGTGACGACTCCGGCCACGTGGTCTATCTGCGATCCCTCACGAAGAGCGTTTCACCCGCCATCCGCGTCGCTGCCGTCATCGCGCGCGGCCCCGCCCGCGAACGTATCCTCGCGGACCGCGCGGCCGAGTCGATGTATGTCAGCGGATTGCTGCAGGCTGCGGCCCTCGATGTCGTCACCCAGCCGGCCTGGCAGACGCATCTGCGCAGCCTCCGCCATCAGCTACAGTCACGCCGCGACCTGCTGGTCTCAAGCCTGCGCGAGCACGCCCCCCAGGCCCATCTCAGCCTCATCCCCAAGGGAGGACTGAACCTTTGGGCACGCCTGCCCGACGGGACGGACCTCGAAAAGTTGACCCGCGACTGCGAGAGTGACGGGGTGATGATCGCGGTCGGCACGGAATGGTTCCCGGCCGAACCGGCGGGACAGTTCATCCGGCTCAACTACGCAGGACCCAACCCCTCCGCTTTCCCGGAAGGCACCCGCATCATTGGCCGGGCACTCGAACGGACGGATGCGTTCGCGGGTGACTCCATAGACCTTGCCGATTTCGTCTAAAGTCTTCGGCTGGCCATCGGTAAGGCCGAAACGCATCGCGACGACGCCTGCTTCACGCTCGGACAGGGTGTCGAGCACCGAGTGCAACTGCTCCTGGAGGAGTGTGAAGCTCACAGCGTCCGCCGGCACAACCGCTTCGGAGTCCTCGATGAGGTCGCCGAATTCGGAATCGCCGTCTTCGCCAAGCGGCGTGTGCAGCGAGATGGGCTCGCGGCCGTACTTCTGGACTTCAACAACCTTCTCGGGAGTCATGTCCAGTTCGAGCGCCAGTTCCTCAGGCGTAGGTTCGCGTCCAAGGTCCTGAAGCATCTGGCGCTGGACACGTGCCAGCTTGTTGATGACTTCCACCATGTGCACCGGGATGCGGATGGTCCGGGCTTGGTCAGCCATGGCGCGGGTAATGGCCTGGCGGATCCACCAGGTGGCGTAGGTGGAGAACTTGAAGCCCTTGGTGTAGTCGAACTTCTCCACTGCACGGATCAGGCCCAGGTTGCCTTCCTGGATGAGGTCCAGGAACAGCATGCCGCGGCCGGTGTAGCGCTTGGCCAAAGAGACCACAAGTCGCAGGTTGGCCTCGAGGAGGTGGTTCTTGGCCCTCTTGCCGTCGTGGATGATGAACTCGAGCTCACGCTTGAGCTTCGGGTCCATGGAGCCGTCGTCGGCGTTGATCTTCTCTTCGGCGAACAGGCCGGCTTCAATGCGGAGTGCAAGGTCGACTTCCTGCTCAGCATTCAGCAAGGCAACCTTGCCGATCTGCTTCAGATAGTCCTTGACGGGGTCGGCCGTGGCGCCGGCTGACATGACCTGCTGGACAGGCGCATCGTCGTCGTCGGCATCCGAGTAGACAAAGCCGGAACCCGTCGTGGCAGGCTTCTTGCCCTCTTCGCCTTCCTCGACTTCCTCCGTGAGCTCTGCTTCGTCGGGAACGACGGCGTCAAAATCCTCGGCTTCTTCGGAGTCCTCGTCGGCGCCGGTGGACTTGTTGGCTGCTTCGGCAGCGGCCTTGGCGCCGGGCTTGGGCCCGCGCTTCTTGGGTGCCGGCTTCTCTGCACCTGCAGTCGAAGTATTGGCAGCACGCGTTGCCGCACGCTTCGCAGCTGTAGCCGCCTTCTTTTCTTCGGCGGACAGTTCGGCCAGGGCGGCGGGTTCCTTCTCGGCGGAAGACGGGGTCACAGAAAACCTTTCTAGCGGCGGTCTGTGGAATCACCATGGGGGCAACACCACTATGACCCTGTCAAGTCCGTGATCAACATCAAGTGCCATCGCCGACTGCAGAGTCTTTAGGTAAAACTCCCGACGGCGCCTTAATGTTCCCTAGAGTTCAGGGAACGTTTACGGCACTTGAAACACGGACCCAACCGGGTCTCGGCAACCATTGTCTCACGGTTTTGAGTTCCGGGGGTCGATATCCGCTACCGTGCAGACAATTACGTGCCGCACGGAATTCCCTCAATGACACACCCTCGGAGCCACCTCAGGGCCTGGGGGTCATGCGGCCGCCCCACCGGACTTCCGCCACGCGGACGACTTGCTTTTGGCCCAGCCGCAGAGCGTTCCGCGCGTCACCAGCTCGGCGAGTAGTTCGGCGAGCCGATAGCCCTGTTCTTCAGCGTCAGCCTGCGAAAGGAGTTCGTGGGCGAACGAACCGCTCCCCCGGCACCACTGAATCCACCCGCGGATCGTGAGCGTTGCGGCGCGCGCCTCCCCACCGCCGTGCCGGGAGAGCAACGCCAGAACTTGGTCCAGGCTCGTCAACCGCTTCCAGTCGGGATTCTCCGGGTAGAGGCCCAGGAGCACGTCTCCGTAGCGCATGACGCTGAGATCCGCGGCCTCAGTGGGCTTGCTGGCCACTGGTGCCGTGCCCGCTGTTGGTGCCGCGGGACAGAGCCCGGGCGGAATGACCAAGGAATCCGCGTCATCGTCCTCATGTTCAAAGAAGCCGAAGGCTTCCGCACCACCGCAGGCTACAGCTTTCCCGGCAGCAGCCAGGACCACTACGGCGTCGCGCCAGGCAGGCACCCTCAGGCTCGCCCGGAGGAACGCCGCAGCCTCGCCGTCGAATTCCTCCGGACGGCAGGAATCGAGGACCCCCGTCCACGCGTCCAGCATTTCTTCGAACGACTTCCTGCGCCGCCACCGCAGGAGCAACTCCCCCAGCATGGCGTCTTCCACACGCATGAACTCCGGATCGAGGACAGGCTGGTCCGCGGGCTCCAACAACCCAGGCGATTCCCTGACGCTGCTCCCCCTGAACACCATTTCCGCGTTGAGCCGGCTATCCAGGATCTGGTCCACGGGACGCCCGGGAAGGGGACAGCACTCCAGGTCGGTGCAGAATGCGCTTCGCCAGTGATCGGAACCTATGAACCAGGCATCCCGCAATGCCAATCCACCGTGGGCCAGGACGGGTTCCAGGGCTTCCAGCAGCGGCAGCCCGTGTGCCAGGGCGTCGCCATCATCCCAACCGTTGTCGCTGAAGAATGCCAAAAGCACGCCATCGGCGTCATGGTCAGCTTCCAGGTACTCACCGATCCTCCGTGAGTACGCGGCAAGCACGCGTTCGGACCTCCCGGGCGGAAGGTCCACACGGAGTGTGGCGCCAAGTGTCTGCCCACGCAGCGTGATGGCAACGAGGCTCTCCTTCGGCCGGAGTCCCAAGGCGTGCGGAATGAAGCCGAGGATGTCCTCGGGACGGGAGATGGTCACACGGTTGTCTGCTGTCATGAATCCAGCATTGGCATCAATCGCGGGCGACGGCAGGCCTCAATTGCCGTATGTGGACAAAGGTGTCCGTCAGCGCCTGTGGAGGAACACCGTGAGAGCAGGCTACGGCGTGGAGCTCCGCTGCTTCGCTAGCCGTTCGCGGCGCAATTCCACGCGGCGTCGGCGCTGGTTTGCCAGCGAGACGAGGAGTGGCGGGACGTGTACCCCCTGGGCCGCCATTTGGCGGCGCACTTTGCGACGGGTCATGAGGATCAGGACCGTACCCACGAGCAGGAACAGGAACTGCACGCTCAATGCGATGCGGAAGGACGCCAGGCCGTACAGCTCCCCGCCCGAGAAACCGCTGGTGTGGAGGAGGTCGAGGATGAGCCCCACCAAGTAGATCGTCACGAGGGCTGCAACGAAGCCACCCACGTTGACGATGCCGGTGGCGGTGCCGATCCTGTGGGAAGGATTGAATGTCCGGGCAAAATCAAAACCGATCATGGACCCGGGGCCGCCGATGGCCAGGGCAACCACCAACAAGGCAAGCAACCATAGGGGCGCCCTGCTCGGCAACAGCAGCACCGCAGCCCACGCGAGCGCGGTGGCCGCCGTAATCAGGAGGACCATGGCCGAGCGCCGCATGGGGTGCCTGGCCACGAAGGTTCCAAACAACGGCCCCACGAGAATGCTGGTGACGACGAAGAGTCCCATCAAGGCGGACACGGTGGCCGGGTTCAGGCCCTGCGCCGATACCAGGAACGGGTAACCCCAGGACATGGCGAAGACGTTGCCGCTGAACTGGACTGTGAAGTGGCACCAGAGTCCCAGGCGCGTCCCGGGCTGCTTCCAGGCACGGGCCAGTGTCACGCCTGTGGCGCGTAGCCCTTGGGCGCTCTCCCGCGGCGGGTGACCCGGCGGAACGTCCCTGAGCAAGGCGAGAACAAGGACGACGGCGAGCGCCGACAACGAGCTCAACGCCAGGAAGGCCGTATTCCAGCCCGCCGAATGAAGGACCAGCGCGAACGGCACGACACTGATGAGCTGGCCGAGCTGGCCCGACATTCCCGTCAGCTGGGTGACGAGCGGAACCCTTGCCGGCGCGAACCAGATCGGCACGAGGCGGATCACGGAGACGAAGGTCATGGCGTCACCGGCGCCGACGAGGACGCGGCCGAGCACGCCTGCCGGAACAGCGTCGGCATAAGCCAACTGGAGTTGGCCGAGGCCCATGAGCACGGCACCGCTGGCGATCATGGCGCGCGAGCCGAAGCGGTCAACCAGGAGCCCGACCGGTATCTGGAGGCCGGCGTAAACCAGCAGTTGAAGCACTGTGAAGAAGGAAATGGCCGCCGCGCTGGCATGGAACCGTTCGGTAGCCTCCAGTCCGGACACACCGAAGGATGTGCGCTGGGCGACTGCCACAAGGTAGGCAAGCACCCCTATCGTCCAAATGAGCCAGGCGCGGGGTGCGTTCACCCTTCCATTATGCCCGGGGCTGCATTAAACCTGCTTTATGGGCGCGCATCTTTACGTGCGAGATACGCCTCAACCGCCGCCCCCAGGTCCTCGGCGTTCGGCAGTTCGTCGTTCTCGTCGGCGAGCAGGGAACGGCGGACCGTTCCCTCGGCCTTGTCGTCATAGCGGGACTCCAGTTTTGAAACAACCTGCTGGACGTCCTCGGATGCTTCCACTTGTTCGGAGATCTGCCTGCCCACTTCCCTGCCCGCCTCGCGAAGGCGGTCCGTCGGCAGCATCAGGGACGTGGCAGCCCCCAGGTATTCAAGTCCCGCCACCGCTGCCGGCGGGTACTCGGCATCGGCGAGGTAGTGCGGGACGTGGATGACGTACCCGGCCACTTTCCGCCCGGCCTCGACCAGCCGCAACTCGAGGATGTGGCCGACGGCCGCAGGAACCTCGACAGTCGGCTTCCACGTCGAAATGCCCTCGATGAGTTCCGGGCGGTTACCGTGCACCGTGACACCAACCGGCCGGGTGTGCGGAACAGGCATGGGAATGGAATGGATCCAGGTCACCAGGTTGACGTCCAGTTTTTCCACAATCCCGACGACGGCGCGCGCGAAACGCTCCCATTGGAGATCCGGTTCAAAACCGGCAAGCAGGAGGAACGGCTCGCCCAAGCCGTCATTGAGCTTGTAAAGCGCCAGTTGGGGGGCTTTGTAGTCCTCCAAATGGTCTTCGACAAAGCTGATGTGGGGACGGCGCGTGCGGTAGTCAATGAGCTGGTCGGCGTCGAACACAGCGACGGTTTCGACTTCGAGCGTATCCAGTAGTTCCCGGTTGATCTGCTGGACCACGTGACCGGCATCAGCGAATCCGGTGAAGCCCATCAGCATGTTGAGGCCCCTGATATCCGGGCTGTGGAAGAGCTCGATGTTGCTCGCATAGAGCGACTCAGGGTCAAGGAGTGAGCCGGAAATCCGTTCAAACACGGCATGTTCCTTTCGCAGTTTCAAATTCTTGGAGGAGCAGGCGGCTGCACGCCGCAACAGACGCCTCGGCGGCCGGCCACGCTCCATGTATTGGTACAACGCCCCGGACCGGCCGCGCATTCCTGTCGGCCAATGTGCCGCAACTCTCATTTAATTGCCTTCCCGCGCAACGGACAGACTACGATCGAGACGTGCCGCCGTGTGCGGACCCAAGCAACCACCGACGTTGTCACAAGCGGACAACCGAGGGGTACCAGGGCCGGGCGCCTAACATGCAGCCCGGCCAAGCCATGCAGAGAGAGATGAGGACAAATCCTCGTGGTGAAGACTACAGACATCACCCTTGGCACTATTGCCAAGGACCTGAAGAAGGCGCCAAGCGACGCACTCGTGATAGCCGTTGGCCAGGGGGAAGACGGGCCGGTACTGCTCGGGAACCCGCTGGGGGCGAAGGCCGCGGAAACCCTCGCCGCTTCATTGGGCCTCCTCGGCATCACGGGAGCACCCGATCAGGTACACCGTCTGCCGGGTCTTCCGGAGACCGGTTCGGGCGTCCTCGTCCTGGCAGGTGTCGGCAAGGTCGCCGGCGACGCGCTCCTCGCCGAGGAAACCCTGCGCCGGACTGCAGGATCCGCCGTCCGCCAACTGGCCGGTTTGTCCTCCGTGACACTGGCCCTCCCGACGGCGTCCCTCGCCGACGTCGCGGCCGTCGCCGAAGGCGCCGTGCTGGGTTCCTATTCCTATACAGAGCACCGCTCCAGCAAGGACGGCCTCAAGGATCCGGTCGGCAAGGTCCTGATCCACACGGCGTTTGACGGCAAGGACGTCCAGCCCGCGCTCGATCGGGCACTTCTCGTGGGACGCGCGGTCAACGCCACCCGCACCCTCGTCAACCAGCCTCCGAGCCACCTGTACCCGGAGTCCTTTGCCGAAGCTGCCAAGGAACTCACCAAGGGACTGCCGGTCAAGGTCACCGTGTGGGACGAGAAACGCCTCGAAAAGGACGGTTTCGGTGGAATCCTGGGCGTTGGCAAGGGTTCAACCCGCCAGCCGCGCCTCGTCAAGGTGGAGTACGCCCCGGCCAAGGCCACCAAGAAGATCGCGCTTGTCGGCAAGGGCATCACCTTTGACACGGGCGGCATTTCCATCAAGCCTGCCCTCGGCATGGGCGACATGAAGAGCGACATGGCGGGCGCCGCCGTCGTACTTAATACTGTCCTGGCCGTCGCGGGGCTTGGGTTGCCCGTCAAGGTGACCGCGTGGCTCTGCATAGCCGAGAACATGCCCTCCGGCGCTGCACAGCGCCCGGCTGACGTCCTCACCGTGTACGGCGGCAAGACGGTCGAGGTCCTCAACACCGACGCCGAGGGACGCCTGGTCATGGCGGATGGAATCGTCGCGGCCAGCCTCGAGCAGCCGGACGCCATCATCGACGTCGCGACACTGACGGGCGCCCAGCTGATCGCCCTCGGCAACCGGACCGCTGGTGTCATGGGTTCTGACGCCGTCACGGGCGCCCTCAAGTCCGCGGCAGACCGCGCGGGCGAGCTCGTCTGGCCGATGCCGCTGCCGGAAGAACTGCGGGCCAGCCTCGACTCGCAAGTGGCGGACATCGCCAACATCGGCGAACGCCACGGTGGAATGATGACCGCGGCCGTGTTCCTGCGCGAGTTCGTCGGGAAGGACGCCGAGGGCAAGCAGATCCCCTGGGCACACGTCGACATCGCCGGCCCGTCCTTCAACAACGGCAGCCCCTACGGCTACACGCCCAAGCAAGGCACCGGCTGCACCGTTCGGACACTGCTCGCCTACGTCGAAGACGTGCTGGCCACGGCCTAGACACGTCCCCAAGTGGGGCCGGTCCATGACCGGCCCCACGGCCTGACGTGAGTCTGGCCACAAGCGCCCCACAAATGCCTCGGCAGGGTGGAGCATGGATAAGTGGTTCGCTAAGGTGAACCACGGTAGTCACAAATGCAAGAGAACTTCGGTGCTGGCATAATCGCGGCAGTACAAGTTCCAAGACCAGATGACGCGTAGTCGCGTGTCATCGCTCACGCGAGGGAGCGTCCTAGTGGCCGATCAGGCAACTGCGCAAGAATTCGACATCCTGGTACTCGGTGGCGGCAGCGGCGGCTACGCCACGGCTCTGCGTGCCGTTCAGCTTGGTTTCACCGTTGGCCTTGTCGAGAAGGGAAAGCTCGGCGGCACCTGCCTGCACAACGGGTGTATCCCCACCAAGGCCCTGCTGCACTCGGCGGAACTGGCCGACCACGCACGCGATTCCGCCAAGTACGGCGTCAACGTCACGTTGGACAGCATCGACATCACGGCCGTGAACGCCTACAAGGACGGAATCGTCGCCGGTAAGTACAAGGGCCTGCAGGGACTCATCAAGTCCAAGGGCATCACGGTCATCGAAGGCGAAGGCAAGCTGCAGGGCACCGACACCGTCGTCGTGAACGGCGCAGCCTACAAGGGCAAGAACATCGTCCTGGCCACGGGTTCCTACTCCCGTTCCCTGCCCGGCCTGGAAATCGGCGGCCGCGTCATCACGTCCGATGAAGCGCTGACCATGGACTACATCCCCAAGAGCGTCATCGTCCTCGGCGGCGGCGTCATCGGCGTCGAATTCGCTTCCGTGTGGAAGTCCTTCGGCGTCGACGTCACGATCGTCGAAGGCCTCCCCTCCCTCGTTCCCAACGAAGACACCGCCATCGTGAAGAACCTCGAGCGCGCCTTCAAGAAGCGCGGCATCAAGTTCAGCACCGGCGTCTTCTTCCAGGGCGTCGAGCAGGACGACAACGGAGTGAAGGTCACCCTGGTTGACGGCCAGACCTTCGAAGCCGATCTCCTCCTGGTTGCCGTGGGCCGCGGCCCCGTTACTGCCAACCTTGGTTACGAAGAAGCAGGTATCACCCTCGACCGCGGCTTCGTCATCACCAACGAACGCCTGCACACCGGCGTCGGCAACGTCTACGCCGTCGGCGACATCGTCCCCGGCGTCCAGTTGGCCCACCGCGGGTACCAGCAGGGCATCTTCGTCGCCGAAGAGATCGCGGGCCTGAACCCGGTAGTCGTCGAAGACGTGAACGTCCCGAAGGTCACCTTCTGCGAACCTGAAATCGCCACCGTTGGCTACACCGAAAAGGGCGCCAAGGAGAAGTTCGGCGAGGACCAGGTCCAGACCCAGGAATACAATCTGGCCGGCAACGGCAAGAGTTCCATCCTGGGCACGGGCGGCATCGTGAAAGTTGTCCGCCAGAAGGACGGCCCGGTGGTCGGTATCCACATGATCGGTTCCCGCATGGGCGAGCAGATCGGCGAAGCACAGCTGATCGTCAACTGGGAAGCACACCCGGAGGACGTTGCCCAGTTCATCCACGCACACCCGACGCAGAACGAGACCCTGGGCGAAGTCCACCTCGCGCTGGCAGGAAAGCCGCTCCACGGCTAAGTCGTTACGCAAGACACCCGGTCCTGCGCCCGCACGAACTGCACCGTCACTCGCTGGCTCAAGCAGGTTGGTGACCGAGTGGAAGTCGACGAGCCCCTGCTCGAAGTTTCCACCGACAAAGTAGACACCGAAATCCCGTCTCCTATTGCCGGCATCATCGAAGAAATTCTCGTAGCTGAAGACGAGACCGCCGAAGTCGGCGCTCCCCTGGTTCGGATCGGCAGCGGCAGCAACGGCGCTGCAGCGCCCGCCGCCGCACCTGCGGAAGAAGCACCGGCAGCCGCCGCACCTGAGGCAGCACCAGCACCTGAAGCAGCACCGGCTCCCGCAGCCGAAGAAGCCGCAGCCCCCGCCGCAGCATCCGGCGAGGCATCGGGTCACGACGTGACTCTCCCCGCCCTKGGTGAAAGCGTCACCGAAGGCACCGTCACYCGCTGGCTCAAGGCCGTCGGCGACACCGTCGAGGTAGACGAACCGCTCCTCGAGGTCTCCACGGACAAGGTCGACACCGAGATCCCCTCCCCCGTGGCCGGCACTTTGCTCGAGATCCGCGTCAACGAAGACGACACCGCTGAAGTCGGTTCCGTTCTTGCCGTCATCGGCTCGGGCGCCCCCGCCGCAGCAGCACCGGCACCCGTAGCAGCACCCGCTGCAGCAGCACCCGTTGTTGAATCCGTACCCGCTCCGGCAGCCCCGGCTCCCGCAGCCGCCGCACCGGCTGCCCCGGCACCGGCAGCTCCCGCACCCGCTGCTCCGGCACCGGTTGCCGCACCCGCATCGTCTTCGAGCGAGTCCGGCTACGTCACCCCCCTCGTCCGCAAGCTGGCCAACCAGAGCGGTGTCGACATCACCACCGTGACAGGCACCGGCGTCGGCGGCCGTATCCGGAAGCAGGACGTGCTTGCCGCGGCCGACGCCAAGAAGGCAGCAGCCGCCGCCCCGGCGTCCGCTGCTCCTGCAGCCCCCGGCAAGCCTGCTGCTGCCCCGGTGGCGGCCTCCTCGCTCCGCGGTACCGTCGAGAAGGCTCCGCGCATCCGCCAGGTCATCGCCCGCCGCATGCGCGAGTCCCTCGAAACCTCGACGCAGCTGACCCAGGTGCACGAGGTCGACATGACCAAGATCGCCAAGCTCCGCCTCAAGGCCAAGGGCTCCTTCGAGGCCCAGAACGGCGTCAAGCTGACGTTCCTGCCGTTCATCGCCAAGGCCGTGGCCGAAGCCTTGAAGCAGCACCCCAAGCTGAACGCCGCGTACGACGAAGCCAAGCAGGAAATCACCTACCACAACGCGGAACACCTCGCGATTGCGGTGGACACCGACAAGGGCCTGCTGGTCCCGGTCATTTCCGACGCCGGCAACCTGAACCTTGCCGGCCTGGCCAGCAAGATCGCCGATGTCGCCGGCCGTACCCGCCAGGGGAAGATCGGTCCGGACGAGCTGTCCGGCGGTACCTTCAGCATCACCAACATCGGGTCTGTCGGCGCGTTGTTCGACACGCCGATCATCAACCAGCCCCAGGTGGGCATCCTGGGCACCGGCGCGATCGTCAAGCGTCCGGTTGTCGTTGCCGACGAGAACGGTGACGACTCGATCGCCATCCGCTCCATGATGTACCTGTCCCTCACGTACGATCACCGCCTGGTTGACGGTGCCGACGCGGGCCGCTTCCTGCAGACCCTCAGGGCCCGCCTTGAGGAAGGTTCCTTCGAAGCCGACCTGGGCCTCTGATTCCAGTTATCGTGTGACGGGAAGGTCCCGACGGGAAACCGCCGGGACCTTCCCGTTTTTCATGCCCGGATATTGCCCCGTGGCTTTGCTACGGCTCGTAGAAGATTCTGGATAAGCTGGAGCCATGACTATCCTCTTCAACGTCCTGCTGTTCTTGCACATCGTCGGCGCAGCCATGATTGTGGGCTACTGGATCGCCACCATGAAGCAGCCGACTGTCCACCCGCGCCAGCGGGATGGTGCCTTCGTGCAGCTGATCACGGGTATTGCGATGATGGGAATCCTGCCCATGCTGCCCAATGCCGACCCTAACTACTTCAAGCTCGGCATCAAGTTCGCGATCGGACTCGCAGTGGCCGTGCTCGCCGTCATCGGCTCGCGCAAGGTCAAGAAGGGCGAACCGGTCTCGACGGGCCTGGCCCACGGCGTCGGAGGCCTGGGATTGCTCAACATCGCCATCGCCACGATCTGGCAGTGACCGGCGAATACACGCTGACCTGAGCAAACAGCGCGGCCGCCTGGACATTCGTCCGGCGGCCGTCGCCGCTTAAACCGTCGCTTCTCAAACAGTGGCAGTCACAATCCTCTGAGAGCGGACAAGCGGTGCGCCGCCGCCGTCGAATCCCTAGGATTGAACCCGGCGGCATCCGGTATCCGGATGCCAATTCGCAACGACGCTGAGGAGTGGACATGGCTACAACACGCACCGCACACACCGTATGGAACGGCAACCTGATCGAAGGCGCCGGCAACACCACGCTGGACAGCTCAGGACTGGGGACCTTCAACGTCACCTGGAAGGCCCGCGCGGAGTCCGCGGAAGGCAAGACCAGCCCCGAAGAACTGATTGCCGCAGCACACTCGGCATGCTTCTCGATGGCATTCAGCAACGGCGTGGCGGGTGCAGGCTTCACGCCGGAAGAGGTCAACACCAAGGCCGACGTCACCTTCCAGCCGGGCGAGGGCATCACGGGCATCCACTTGACCGTGAGCGCACGCATCCCCGGTGTTTCCGAAGAAGAATTCCAGCGCCTCGCCGAGGACGCCAAGGTCAACTGCCCCGTATCCCAGGCACTCCGGGCAACTCCGATCACGCTGGATGCCACGCTCGCTTCCTAGCGGCAACACGTCCGAAACCTGTCCAAAAAGCGAGTCCCCGCCCTTCCGGAAGGGCGGGGACTTCGTTTTGCAGGCCTTGAGCTAGCCCTTTTGCGGCCTCGCGGGCAACGCAGCGGGGCGGACCTTGCTGTAGCCTTCACGAAGCGGCGGCCGGTCCGTGGGTAGTTCCTGGACCATTTCCTTGAGCGCGCCGATCCCGTACTCCAACTGGGGATCGGTGCCGGCCGCATAGGCGTGGGGCGGGAACACCACTTCGATGTCAGGCTCAACCCCGAAGTTCTCCACGCTCCAGCCGATGCCGCCGGAGAACCACGTGGCATAGCGCGGCTGGGTCACGCCGGTGCCGTCAGCCAGGGAAAAACGGTTGTCGATGCCGACGACGCCGCCCCAGGTCCGGGTGCCGATGACCGGGCCGATGCCGCGGAGTTTGGACACCTGCGTGATGATGTCGCCGTCGGAGCCCGCGAATTCGTCGGTCAGGATAATGACGGGGCCGCGCGGAGCGTGGTGCGGGTAGGTGCGCGGCTTTTCGCCGCGCGGCATGCTCCAACCGGTGACCTTGCGGCCGATCAGTTCAGCCACGAGCTGCGAAGTGTGGCCACCGCGGTTCCGCCGCACATCGACAATCAACCCGTCCAGCGCCGTCTCTGTATCGAGGTCCCGGTGAAGTTGCGCCCAGCCGTTGGCCATCATGTCCGGGACATGCAGGTAGCCGAACTTTCCGTCCGAGGCCTCGCGCACGGTGCGCCTGTTGGCGTGCACCCATTCCTGGTACCGCAAGCGTTCCTCATCCTTCATCGGAACTACGGCGATCCGCCGCTGCCGGCCGGCCTCCTCGCCGTGCCCGCCGCCATTCAAGATCGTGAGTTCCACCGTCCGGCCCGCTGCGCCCACCAGCTGTTTGGCTGGAGTACGGTCTGCGGAGAGCCCGACGCCGTCGATCGCCAGGACAACGTCGCCCACCTTCGCGTCGGCTCCCGGCCGAGTCAGCGGCGAGTTGGCCAGCGGGTCGGAAGTGTCTCCTGCGAGGATGCGCGTGATCTCCCAACCGGCCTCCGTGAGCTTGAGGTCGGCACCGAGCCTTCCCTGTCCATTGCTCCCGGGTTCGCCCGCCGCCGCCGGACGCACGTAAGCGTGGGAAGTGCCTAGCTCACCGTGCAGTTCCCACAGAAGGTCCACCAGGTCGTCGTGCGAGCCCAGGCGTTCGACGACGGGACGGTACCGTCGGTGCACCGAATCCCAGTCCTGGCCGGCCATGTCTTCGGTCCAGAAGAAGTCCCGCTGCAGTCGCCACGCTTCGTCGAATGCCTGTCCCCACACGGCCAACGGATCCATGACCACCCGGATCCGGTTCAGTTCAACCTTGACCAGCTCGCCCGATTCTTCCTCAACCTTGGCGTCGGACGGTACGGCGATAACCTTCTTGTCGTTGACGAAGACCAGTTTCTTGCCGTCTCCGGACAATCGGTAGCGCTCAACCGCGGACGCGAGTGTGACCTGCTTTTGCTTCGAAAGCTCATAGCGGACCAGCGCCGGAGCAGGTGCCTTGTCCTGCACCGTGCCACGGCCATCTCCCGTGACGCCTGAGAGCGGGGTGTCGAGCCACAGCAGTGCGCCGTTGGAGGCCGAAAGGGCCGAGTAGTTGCCCTGCGGCACGGGGACGCCGATGACACGCAACGGCAGCCCTTCACGGTCCACGCGGACTTTGACGTCGGTCCCGGCGCCATTCCCCGGACCATCCTTCGCGCCGTTCGTCGCGCCGTTCTTCCCGCCGTTCTTCCCTTCGGGTACAGCGTCCGCTTCGTCCTCGTCCAGCAGGTCCACTACCGGGCCGAAAGGCGAAGGAGTGGCTGCAGCTAGCGCCACGAGGTACGGCTTGATGGGGCTCGGGAAAGACAAGTCGAAGGCATGGCCGTCGTACACGGGATCGAAGCTGCGGTTCGAGAGGAACGCCAGGAATTTGCCATCGGGAGTGAAGGCCGGCGATTCGTCGCAGAAGCGGCCATCGGTGACGTCCACGATGTCTTCCGGGTTGGCAGTGCTGACCATGCGCAACTTGCTCCGCGAGCCGAAGGACGTCACAGGCTCGGACCATGCGAGCCATTGTGAGTCCGGCGACCATGCGAGGCCCTCGATGCTGCCGTCCCCTACGCTGACAAGCAGCGACAAGGTGCCACTGGCAGTGTCGGCCAGGTAGACGTCCCCGAATGCGGTACCCACGGCAAGCCACCGGCCATCGGGACTGGCTTCGAGGGCGCTTGGACGGGCTGCCTTGGGGAAATCGATCCTCAGGAAGTCGAGCCGTGACTCCTCGGCTCCGCCCCCCGCGGAGTTGACCGGGACAGCCTCGGCGTCCGCGGACGCCGTAGCGGGCTCCGCGTGCGGTTCCGGCAGCCGAACCGCGGACGTCGCGGGCTGTCCCGCAATGGCCGATGCCGAGACCGGGCGGGGCAATTGTCCGGCGCCGTCCTCTTCAGCTTCGCGTGGCGCGGGTCCAGCGTCCTGGACTGGCGCCTCGACGGCAGGCCGCGAAAAACGCGGGGCAATCCTCTTGATGTAAAGGGAATCGACGCCGTCGTGGTCCGCTACATAGGCGATACGCCCGTCAACAAGGGGGCGGGGAAGCCTTGCCCGCACGCCCGGGGTCGCTTCCACCACGCGGGACGGTCCGTCTTGGTGGCGCAGCCAGTGGATGGTTCCGTGGGATTCCACCGCGCTGGCCGAACCTGCCGAGTTGGGGAAGACGTCGCCCAAATGGGCGGCGGCTTTGAGGGGTGATGGGCGGCGCGACTGGGATGCCGAGCCCAGCGAGATGTCCACCCGCACGGCCTCGGCATCGGCCTCGAGCGTCGGCAGGATCCACAACTCGCCGGCCGATTCAACGATGACCCGCTTGCCGTCGCTGGCAGCGTGCCGGACGTAGAAGTCCTCGTGATCGGTATGCCGGCGCAGATCCGAACCGTCCGGCTGCACTGAATAGAGATTTCCGTATCCCTCGTGGTCTGAGAGGAAGGCGATCCGTCCGCCTACCCACAGCGGGTCCGCGAGGTTCCCGTCGAGCCCGGGAAGCAAGCGGGCGAACTCGCCGTTCCCGTCGGCGTCGATCCACAGTTTTCCGGCGGTACCGCCGCGGTACCTCTTCCACCAGGCAGGCTCGCGGGAAAGCACGCTCGCAAGGACAACGGGACGCTCGTCCCCCACTTCCGGGCCGAACGCCACCGATTCGACGGGGCCGAAGGGAAGCCCGACGGCGGGGCCGCCGTCGAGCGGCAAAGCGTAGGCATACGTGTGCCGCCCCTCAGCCTGTTCGAAAGCCGTGGTGACCACGATGTCGCCCGAGGAGGTGAATCCCTTGACGCGGGTGGTGCTGTGGCCGAAGTAGCTCAACTGCCGGTACCCGCCGCCGTCGACATTGGCTGTCACCACCTCGGGTGCGGCACCGACGATCGTGGTCCAGACGAGCCGCTTGCCGTCCGGGGTGAAGCGGGGATTGCGTGCAGGGAGCTGCTGGGCCGAAATCCGCCACGCGCGGCCTCCGGCCACGGGCGCGATCCAAACGTCGTCTTCGGCCACGAAAGTGATCAAATCGCCGTGCAAATGCGGGAAACGGAAGTAGCTGGAGGAGGTCATTGTTCGATCATAGTCAACGGAGAAGCGAGCCCTTTGAGGCCTGCCGTAATGCCGAAGTGATGCTTGCCATGATGAGATGGGGCATGCGAATCGTGATATCGGGTGCTTCAGGATTCATCGGAACCGCGCTGTCCGCGCATCTCCTCGGCCGCGGGCACGAGGTCGTCCGGCTGGTCCGCCGTCCGCCTGCAGGGTCCAGCGAGGCATATTGGGATCCGGCCGCGGGTCAACTGGATCAGGCGGTACTCGACGGCGCAGACGCAGTGGTCAACCTCTCCGGAACAAGCATCGGGGAGCGCCGATGGACCAAAGCACGCGTACGGGACATCATCGACTCACGCTTGCGGACAACAAAAACGCTCACGGCGGCCATGCGACGGCTGGGAACTCCGCCCGGATCGTTCCTGAGCCAGTCGGCCTCGGGTTACTACGGCTCGTCCCGTGCCGGCCTGCTCCGCGAGGACGCGGGACCAGGCAAAGGCATGCTGGCCACCCTGTGCGTCGATTGGGAGGCCGCCGCCCACATGGCACCTGCCGGCGTACGAGTGGTGACGCCACGTACCGGTGTGGTCCTTAGCCCTGATGGCGGAGCGTTGGGGCCGCTCCTTCCGTTGTTGAAGATGGGCGTGGGCGGACCGTTGGGAAACGGCCGGCAATATTGGCCGTGGATTTCCCTCGTGGATGAAGTTTCAGCCTTCGAATACCTGCTCAACTCGTCACTCGAAGGTCCCGTCAACGTGTGCGCCCCGGAAAGCGCCGACGTCAACGCCATCGTCGCTCAACTGGCGGCGGCTCTGCACAGGCCGGCGTTCCTACGCGTACCTGCCCCCGCGCTGCGTCTCGCCCTCGGCAGCCATCTGGCAGAGGAACTTGTCCTTGCCAACCAGCGCATGGAACCGGCACGGCTGATGGACTCGGGCTTTGCCTGGCAGCACCCTGCGCTGGCGGACGCCGCCCGATGGGTGGCAAGCGGCGGCAAATGATCGCCTAAGACTTGGCCAGGATCTCCGCGATCCTCCACGCATCCCCGCTACGCAGGAGAACCACCCTGAGTTCCTGTGGTGCTCCGCGGGGACGCGCTCCGACTACCTTCCCTGAGGCGTCCCGTTCGTCATAGGCGGACGTTTCCACCGTGACATTAACTGTTGCCCGGTCCGGGCCGGAAGGGCTCTCCGTGCTCACGCCGGTCAAGGTCGTGGAAAAGCCGGCGAGAACCAAGCCGGCGCCGATCAATTCGTCCCTGAGCTTCCCATCCGAGGCGGCGGCCGCCGAGCCCTGCACATTGACGTGGTCCAGGAGTTCGAACTTGCCGGAACTCAACGCCGTGTCCCGGATCGCCGACAGTCCCCTGATGGCTTCCTCTGGCTTTGGGGATCGGATCCGGCTCCACAGCCCCGCGGGAACCTCAACCGCCGCTGGGACTTCGCCGAGGACGGTCTGAGGCGCCGAAGCGGAGGCCTCGGCTCCCGGTCCCCGATCGCCAGTCCACCACCCTGTGCCAGCCAACCACACCGCGGCTACTGATCCGGCGACCACGATTATCCCGACGGCGAGCACAACGGACGCCGCCCGCCGTCGTACGGAAAGCGGCGCAACCGCCCGCCTGTGTCTGCGTCCCACTCCCGAACGGCGGAAGCTGAAAAGCGCCGCGATGCGGGCTTGCATTGAGCGAGGACCGGAAGCCCGACGCCGGGTCATCAGTTCCGGAACAACAGCCGCGTGCACCGAAGCCGAAAGGTCCACGGCTTCCGCCGCGGCGCTCCGATAGACTGCGACACCCAATTCGGCCGCGGAGGGCCGCTGTTGTCCATCCGGATGAAGCCCGGCCTCGATGGCAACGGCCAGGGCGGTGGGAACCGCGGGTACCAGGAGTGTCAGGGGCGGCCGGCGTGCCGCAGTGTCCGGAGCAGAACCGGTGAGGCAATACCAGCCAAGGGCAGCGAGGGCGTAGGTATCCCGCTGCGGCTGGAGTTCCGCGCTCCGCCGGACAACCGGATCGGGATCCACGAATCCGGGAGTTCCGGACTCCGGGACCCCGGAAGCGTCCCCCACCACGCGGGAAATGCCCATGTCCGACAGGAGCGGCTTCCCTTGGGCAGTGAAGAGCACATTGCCGGGCGAAACATCGGAATGTGTCATGCCTTGGCGATGCAGATAAGCCAATGCCTGCGCGAGCGGCGTCAGGATAGTCACCGTCTCACCCACGCCAAGACGCCCCCTGCTGGACACCAACTGCCCGAGGGATCCCCCGGGGGCGTTGTCCCTGACCACGCCCAAGCCGCCGTCGAAGGACCCTGCCAACTCAACGACGCCGTGGACGTTGACGAGGTGCTCATGGTCCAGCCTGGACAGAAGCCGCACCTCACGCAGCACGGATGACCTGGCCTCCCCTGGATCCACCGTCGCCGGCCTCCGGCCAAGGCATTTCACGGCGAAATTGCTCCGCGACCGCTGCTCCGTTGCGAGCCACACCGTGGCGCTCCCGCCGCGCCCCAGCTCACGGACCGGAACAAAGCCTGGGATCAAAGGTTCGGAAGGTTCGATCCCCGGGGAAGGTATGTCCCCCTTATGGTCCCGACCACTCTCGCCGGGCGAAAAAGTCTCCATGCCTCAACAAATACCGGAAATCGCGGATTGCCGCAGAAGTTATCCACAGGCCCTGGGGGCCGCGGCCCCGCAAGCAGGCAGAGTACGACTGAGAGCTTGGCCACAAAATCATGGCGTGCGTCCAGCGGGGTCTAAGCTTGTCCCCATGACTCTTGAGTTTTCACAGCTGGGTCTTGCCCCGGATTTCGTTGACTACATACAGGGCTGGGATATCCAGCGCGAACTCCACAACAAGGTTGTTGCCGGCGAGAAACCGAGCACCGTCCTGCTCCTTGAACATGCCGCGGTGTACACGGCTGGCAAGCTCACGGAGGACCACGAGCGCCCGTTTGACGGAACGCCGGTCGTACCGGTGGACCGTGGCGGCAAGTTGACCTGGCACGGACCGGGACAGCTCATTGCCTACCCCATCCTCAAGCTGAAGAACCGCGCCGGGATCCGTGACTACGTCGAGCGCCTCGAAGCCGTCATGATCGCAATCATGGAGGACTACGGGATCAAAGCCACGCGGGTCAAGGGCCGGGCCGGAGTCTGGGTCCTCGCCGACGACAAGGGCCCGGACCGCAAGATTGCGGCAATCGGCATCCGTGTCCTCGACGGCGTCACCATGCACGGCGTGGCCATCAACTGCAGCAACGATCTCGCTCCCTACGCGCAGATCATCGCGTGCGGCATCACCGACGCCAGCGTCACCACCATGTCCATTGAGACCGGCAGGACCATCAACCCGGCCGACATTGCCGAGCGCTTCATCGAAGAGTTCCGCAAGCACGAAGAACCACTCGTATCCAGCCCCGAAGGAGCACTCCAGTGACCCTGGCACCTGAAGGCCGTAAGCTGCTGCGCGTTGAACAGCGCAATAAAGCCGTCCCGGTCGAACGCAAGCCCGAGTGGATCAAAGCCAAGGTCCAGATGGGCCCTGAATTCGTGGGCCTGAAGAACCTCGTGAAAAAAGAAGGC
>NZ_JBFRHB010000013.1:0-112838 GCF_052115645.1 Arthrobacter sp. 2MCAF14
ATGGTCTGGGAGCGACGGGTCACGAGGCTCCGTGCAGCAGTGTTGCGCCGGTATCCCAGTTCGGTGATGGCCGCCTCGACACGCTCACGAGTGCCCTTGCTGACGTTGGGGTGGTCGTTGATCACCCGGGACACGGTCTGGTGCGAGACTCCCGCCCGTTCCGCCACGTCCTCAAGCCGTGGCAAGCGCCCGCTGCTTTTTGTCATGGAGCTATTCTGCGCGACTTGGAGGCCAAGCGACGAACGTGGCCGTTGCGAGTCCGGGCTGAGCTACCGGTCAGTACAGGACCATAGGCGCGGCGGGGATAGACTCGATTCAAGCCCACCAACCACCATTTGAGGAGCCCCATGCGCGCCACCATCATCCACGGTCCCGGCGACATCCGTATTGAAGACCGTAACTACCCCACGGTCCAGCTGCCCACCGACGTCGTTGTCAAAGTCACCGCCTCCTGCGTCTGCGGATCGGATCTGTGGCCGTACCGCGGGGTCAAGCCCACCCACCAGCCTTCGGCCATTGGACACGAATTCATCGGCACGGTGGAAAGCATCGGCGACGACATCACGGCCTTGGCGGTCGGCGACTTCGTCATCGCTCCCTTCCTGGTCAGCTGCGGCGCCTGCCCGCAATGCTTGAACGGCGTCACCGTTGCCTGCGATCATTTGGCAGGTTGGGGCGGCAAAGATGACAGCGGGCACGCGATCGACGGCGGCCAGGGCCAGTCCGTGCGCGTACCGCTCGCCGAGTCGACCCTCGTCAAGGTTCCCGGCGTCACGGAGCCCGACGACGCCCTCCGCGCGAGCTTGCTGACGCTTTCCGACGTGATGGCGACCGGCCACCACGCCGCCCTCGCGGCGAAGGTCGGCCCCGGCAGGACGGTCGTCGTCGTCGGCGACGGCGCGGTAGGGCTCTGCGGCGTGCTTGCAGCGAAGCGGCTTGGAGCCGAGCGGATCATCGCGATGTCCCGCCACGCCGACCGCCAGGCGATTGCCCTCGAGTTCGGGGCCACGGACATCGTCGCCGAGCGTGGCGACGATGGAGTGGCCAAGGTCCGTGAGTTGCTGGGAGGCGTTTTGGCCGACTCCGTCCTGGAGTGCGTCGGGACCAAGGAATCCATGGAACAGGCACTGCACAGTGTCCGCCCGGGCGGCGCCCTCGGCTTTGTTGGTGTCCCGACAGGCGGAGCCGAAGCCCCGCTGCGCTACTTGTTCGACACGAACATTTCGATTGCCGGCGGCATGGCTCCGGCTCGCACCTACATCCCGGAACTGCTCGCCGACGTGCTCGAGGGAAAGATCAATCCGGGCCGGGTCTTCGACACCGTGATGCCGCTCGAGGAAGCCCCCGAGGCCTACCGCGCCATGGACGAACGGCGCTCCATCAAGGTCCTGCTCACTCCCTGAGGCAAGGGCTGAGCCCTCGGATTTTTGAAGACGGCGATCGGCGGGTCCTATGACGGCCCGCCGGTCGGTATTCCCGCTGTTCAGCGTTTCAGCACCTCAGGGTTCAGCGCTTCAGTGCGAAGGGCTGACCATGTGATGCCGGTGTTCCTCGGTGCTGGGCTTGATCGCCATCGCAGTGACGACGAGCGCCACGAGGCCAGCGATCCAGGATGTCCAGGCTGCCCCCGCTTGCATGGCGTAAGAGCCTAGCCACGGAGAAAGGAACAGCAAGGCACCGAAAGCTGCCTGCACCCACTCCATAGCCGGCGTTCCGGGCATGGCCAGATTGATGACACCGCTAACGATCAGCAAAGCGCCGAACACGACCATCAAGGCAGCCGACGAGCCGGCCGCCGTGGTCCAGATGACCGACAGAGCAGCATAGAGACCGGCGACAACCGTGACCCAATCCTGCCATCGCGTCCATTTCTTCATTGAACCCACCTCTGTGATGTGAACTGCATCCCGGGGTACCGAGCATGTACTCCGGTACTGGTGTAACAAAATCCGAACGCGGCTACTTCCCAGCATCGCCGTCGTCGAATCCTGCCGCTCACGAAGCCTTGCTAAGAGCGGACTTCCGGTCTACAACGTAGTCATAGAGCAACATTGACGAACATGCCCGCCGTCGCCGGCACGTCCGTCCAGAGAGGACCCCGTGATATCGAGTCGCTGGTCGTAAAGTCACAGTCAGCCCAGTGCTGACTTATCGACGTCCGTTGGTGAGAACCGCCGTGGCCTCCGGCGTGGACCTGCGTCCGGCGCCAACGCCCAGGTTCCGGCCCGACCCCGCAAGGTCGCTTGCAGTCGAAACCAATGGAAGGAAAGAAATGTCAACCATGAAGGTCCCGGCACGAAGCGCCGGAACCGCCTTCATTGCAACCCTCGCTATCACGGCACTCGCCGCCTGCTCGAGCACCAGCACATCTTCCACGCCGAGCACCACGAGTTCCGGAGGAGCGGTACCGCAGATCTCCGCGGATGCATTCACGGCCGATTTCTCGGCGATGAAACAGCTCACGTCCCTCGCATCACAAGGCAAGGGGATGGTCGGCGTGCTTCTGCCGGACACCACCACTTCCGCGCGGTACGTCACCTTCGATGCCCCCTACCTGAAGAAGGCCTTCGAAGCCGCTGGACTCGACTCCTCAAAGTTCAAGATCGACAATGCGCAGGGCAGCGCAAGCACAATGCAGACGCAGGCCGAGGCTGACATCACAGCCGGCGCGTCAGTACTCCTTGTCGACGCCCTCGACTCCGGCTCCGGCGCGGCCATCGAGGCGGCCGCCAGCGCGCGCGGCGTCAAAGTGATTGACTATGACCGGCTCGTCAAAGGCGGGGCTAAGGATCGCACCTACGTCAGCTTCGACAACGTCAAGGTTGGCCAGCTGATCGGCCAGGGCGAGATCACGTGCATCGCAGACTGGAAAGTCACCAAGCCGAACATCCTGGTCATGGATGGCGATCCGACCGACAACAACGCGAAGCTGTTCGCCGAAGGTTATAACGGGGTACTCAAGCCGCACTTCGACAACGGCGAGTACGTCAACGTCGGAGAGCCGGCCGGCACCTGGACACCGTCCGTGGCACAGACGACGTTCGCCCAGCAGTACACCGCCCACCCGAACATCAACGCTGTGGTCACGCCTAACGACGACAACGCCAACGCTGTGATCGCCTACCTGCAGAGCAAGCAAATTCCCGCCAAAACCTTCCCGACCACGGGACAGGATGCGTCATTGTCCGGCCTGCAGAACATCCTGAAGGGCTACCAGTGCGGAACGGTGTACAAGCCGATCTACTTCGAGGCCCAGGCGGCCGCCGCGGCAGCACTCTACCTGCGGGCGGGCGTGACCGTTCCGTCAACCCTCGTCAACGGCAAGACTACAGACGACACCGCGAAGTCCGACGTCGGATCGGTCCTGCTGACCCCGCTGTGGGTGACCACGAAGAACATGGCGGACACCGTCGTCAAGGACGGCGCTGTGACGAGTTCTTCCCTGTGCATCTCGCAAGTTAAGGACGCGTGCACCGCGGCAGGTATCCAGTAGTCCAAACGATGAGTGAGTTGGCAACCCCGGACCCCGCCGACGTCGGGCCCCTGCTTCGACTGGAGGGCATCGACAAGAACTTCGGGCCTGTGCAAGCACTGGTCGACATCACCCTTGAGGTGCCGATCGGCAAGGTGACTGCGCTTGCCGGCGACAACGGCGCGGGCAAATCGGTCTTGATCAAATGCGTCGCCGGCATTCACACCCCCGACGACGGGCAGCTGTTTTGGGAGAACCAGCCCGTACGGTTGAACTCGCCGCACGAAGCCGCGGCGCTCGGAATCGAGACCGTCTACCAGGACCTCGCGCTCTGCGACAACCTCGACATCGTGCAGAACTTGTTCCTCGGCCGCGAACGCCTGCGCCATCTACTCCTCGACGAGGAGAGCATGGAGATCGCGGCCCGGGAGACACTCGCGAGCCTGGCCGTCACCACAGTGCGGTCGATCCGGCAACCCGTCGCGTCACTGTCCGGAGGGCAACGCCAGTCCGTGGCCATCGCGAAGTCGGTGCTGTGGAACTCGAAGCTTGTCATCATGGACGAGCCGACCGCGGCCCTCGGCGTCGCCCAGACGGAGGTCGTCCTCCACCTGATCCGCCAACTCGCCGATCGTGGCGTCGCCGTCATCGTCGTTTCGCACAACATGAACGACGTGTTCGAAGTCGCAGACCGCATCGCGGTGCTCAGGCTCGGCCAGCTTGTGGCCATCCGGCCTGTCACGGAGATGGACCGCCAGATCGTGGTCGACCTGATGACCACGGGGTTCTCCGATCGGGCAAGGCCTGAACTGGCGCCGCCACCGCCGTCGAACCGCCCGCTCACCGCAGCCAAGGGTCCGCTCCCCTCCGTGGCAGCCGCGCTCACTGACGAGCCGACCACGGCGGCCGCCAAGCGGAAGGCCGCATTGGCGTTGAACCCGGACATCACCGCCACGTCGCTGCCCGAATACTTCCGGGCGGCCCTGGCACGGGTCCGGGGCGGCGAGAGCGGCGTGCTGCCGGTTCTCGCGGGCCTGTTGCTCATCTCTGTGCTGTTCCAATCGCTGAACCCGAACTTCCTGACTCCCGGCAACATGGTGAACCTGCTCATCCAGGGTTCCGTTTTCATGCTGCTGGCAATGGGCCAGGTCTTCGTGCTCCTCCTGGGCGAAATCGACTTATCCATCGGGTACGTCGGTGGTGTGGGCGGCGTCATCATGGCCGAACTCGTCCAGGAGTCCACCGGCTGGCCTTGGTGGGCGGCGATCGCCGTCGGCCTGCTTGGTTGCGCGGGGATCGGCTTGCTTCATGGCACGATCATCACCCGCCTCGGACTGCCGTCGTTCGTCGTGACCCTTGGCGGCCAGCTCGGCTGGCTTGGCGTGATGCTCATCATCCTCGGCAGCGGCGGCGTGGTTCCCATCAACGACAACGTCATCAACAACATCGCGAGCGGCAACCTCAGCCCGGTCACCAGCTGGATCCTTATGCTCGTCGTCGTCGTCGCGTTCAGCACGTGGACGTGGCTGCGGGACGCCCGCCGGCGCAACACGGGACTCGTCGCGCCGCCCGCCAGCGTGAGCGGCCTGAAGATCGCAGCGGTGCTCGCCGCGGGTGTTGCCATCGTGTGGCTCTGCAATACGGACCGCGGCACTCTGGTCGAAATCAGCGGCGTGCCGTGGGTGCTTCTCGTCGTGCTCGGCGTCCTCGCCGCATGGACACTGCTGCTTGGGCGAACCCGGTTTGGCCGTTACGTCTACGCCATTGGCGGCAACGCCGAGGCCGCGCGGCGGGGAGGCGTGAACCTTGCCCGCATTCGCACCCTGGCCTTCATCCTCGCTTCCTTCACCGCCGGAATCGGCGGAATCGTCTACGCGTCGCGGCTCCGTTCCGTCTCGACGTCGTACGACGGCGGAACGCTTGTGCTTTATGCCGTGGCGGCCGCGGTGATCGGCGGAACCAGCTTGTTTGGCGGCCGCGGCAAGGTGCTGCACGGCGTCCTGGGCGGGCTCGTGATCGCCACAATAGATAACGGCATGGGCCTGCAGGGCTACAGCGCACCGGCCAAGTACGTCGTCACGGCGCTGGTTCTCGTCGCGGCCGTGACGATCGACGCCGTCGCACGCCGCGGGCGCTCCCGGACGTAACCGGCTTGTGGAATGGGCGGGCACGGAAGCAGCTACCTGGCCCGTCTGGACTTGGATAATCAGCAGGCTTAACGTTCAAGAGTGACTGGCTTCCCGGAGGGACGGTCCCAGGGGCAATCCCTCCGGCCAGTTCACGCAGTTCCGAGCGAGGAGGAAAGATGCGGAAGGTTGAAGAAACGATTGACGTGGCCGTCCCTGTCCGTACGGCTTACAACCAGTGGACGCAGTTTGAGTCCTTTCCCCGATTCATGTCCGGGGTGGAATCCGTAACCCAGTTGAGCGACACGACCAACCATTGGGTCACGAAGGTAGGGGGTGTGGAACTGGCATTCGATACGGAGATAGTCGACCAAGAACCCGACGACCGGATTGCCTGGCGCAGTATTGACGGCAAGTCGCACGCCGGCATCATTAGGTTTTCCCCGCTGGACGCGAACCACACGCACGTCAAAGTCCATTTCGAATGGGAGCCCGAAACCGTCATGGAGAAGGCCGGAGCAGCACTCCAGATTGACGAGATGCAGGTGAAGGCGGACTTGAAGAAATTCAAGGAGTTCATCGAGTCGCGTGGAAACGAAACCGGAGGATGGCGCGGTGAGGTGGAGGAGTAAATGACAGACCTCGGACGAGTGCTTGTGGTCGGCGGCACCGGGATGCTGGGCAGCCAGGTGGTGTCGAGGCTGCTGGCGGAGGGAAAGCAAGTCCGCGCCTTGGTGCGGCCGGGTTCGGACGCGAGCCGCCTCGAGCAGCTAGGGGCCACGATCGCCCGAGGCGACATGATGGACCCGGAGTCGCTTGTGAGCGCCATGGACAGCGTTGACGCTGTGATCACCTCAGCGGCGGGATACACCCACCATCGGGAGGGCGACAGCCCCGTCATCGACACGGTGGGCAACACCAACCTCGTCGATGCCGCCAGCCGCGCCGGTATTCGCCGATTCGTCCTCACGAGCATCCTCACTTGCGATCAGACCCCGGAGGTTCCGCACTTCTGGCACAAGAAACTGACCGAGGACCGATTGGAAGAACTCGGGGTCCCGTTCGTGGCGCTGCGTCCGGGCGCTTTCCTTGAGCAGATCGCGCGATTCGGCGACCCTTTCATCGAGGGGCGGCTTACGTGGTTCGGGTCTTCGAGCGTTCCCTTGACCTACCTGCTTGCCAGCGACCTCGCCGGATACCTTGCGGCAGCAGTCGACGCGAGCGGAGTAGAGGGGCAGCGTATCGACATCGGTTGGGACCGGCCGGTAAGCATGCAGGACATCGCCGATATCTCTGCCCGAATGCTCGGCCGACAGATTGAGCTCGTCCTCACCCCGATGAACCCGCTCAATCCGATGGCGAAGGACCTTAGGGCGATGATCGACTGGTTCGGGACCGGCCGCTACGTCGCCGATACGTCACGACAACGCGAAGTCTTCGGCCCGCCGCCAACCGCGGAGGACGCCGTCGCGCGCCTGCTCACCAGCCTCGGGCACAAGCTTGACTAAGCAATGCCCGACGGCGGGCGGTCGGGCCGCCCGTTGACCCGCGTTGACTCGGGTTAGCCCACGGCGGGCAGCGCGTCGGGGATGCGGGGCTTGGCGTTGCCGGCGAAGGTGAACTTGGCCTCGTCGCCCTCGCCGTCCACATCGACCACCACGATGTCACCCGGGTGGAGCTCGCCGAAGAGGATCTTCTCGGAGAGCTGGTCCTCGATCTCGCGCTGGATGGTGCGGCGCAGCGGCCGGGCACCCATGGCCGGGTTGTAGCCGCGGGTGGCCAGGAGGACCTTGGCGGCGTCCGTGAGTTCGATGCCCATGTCCTTATCGGCCAAATGCTGTTCCAAACGACGGATCATCAGGTCGACGATCTCGATGATCTCGTCCTGCGTGAGCTGCGGGAAGACAATGACGTCGTCGACGCGGTTGAGAAACTCGGGACGGAATTGCTGCTTGAGCTCCTCGGTGACCCGGGCCCGCATCCGGTTGTAACTGGTGGTGGTGTCCGTGCCGGACTGGAAGCCGGTGGCCACGCTCTTGGAGATGTCACGGGTGCCCAGGTTGGTGGTCATGATGATCACCGTGTTCTTGAAGTCCACCACCCGGCCATGGCTATCCGTCAAGCGGCCGTCCTCCATGATCTGGAGCAACGAGTTGAAGAGATCGGCATGGGCCTTCTCCACCTCGTCGAAAAGCACCACGGAGAACGGACGACGGCGGACCTTCTCCGTCAACTGGCCACCCTCGTCGTAGCCGACGTAGCCCGGAGGGGCACCGAAGAGGCGGGACACGGTGTGCTTTTCCGAATATTCGGACATGTCCAGCGTGATGAGGGCATCCTCATCGGCAAAGAGGAATTCCGCCAGGGCCTTGGCGAGCTCGGTTTTGCCGACACCCGTGGGGCCGGCGAAGATGAACGAACCACCCGGACGCTTGGGGTCCTTCAGGCCTGCGCGTGTGCGGCGGATCGCACGCGACACTGAATTAATCGCCTCATTCTGGCCAATAACGCGCTTGTGCAACTCCTCCTCCATCTTGAGCAGGCGGCTGGATTCTTCCTCGGTGAGTTTGAAGACCGGGATGCCTGTGGAATTCGCGAGAACCTCGGCAATCAGCTCCTCGTCGACCTCGGCGTTGCCGTCCGTGCCGCCGGCCTTCCATCTGAGCTCCCTTTCCCTGCGCTCGGCGACAAGTTTCTGCTCCTTTATGCGCAGCGACGCCGCGCCCTCGAAGTCCTGGGCGTCGATGGCGGATTCCTTCTCCATCTTCACCTCTGCGATGCGTGCATCCATCGCTTTCAGCTCCGGCGGACGGGTCATGCGGCGGATGCGAAGCCGTGCACCCGCTTCGTCGATCAGGTCGATCGCCTTGTCCGGCAGGAAGCGGTCCGAAACGTACCGCTCCGAGAGGCTCGCCGCGGCCGCCAGTGCGCCGTCGGTGATGGTCACCCGGTGGTGCGCCTCGTAGCGGTCACGCAGGCCCTTGAGGATCTCTACGGTGTCGGCCACCGACGGTTCCTGGACCTGGATCGGCTGGAAGCGCCGCTCCAAGGCGGCGTCCTTCTCAATGTGCTTGCGGTACTCGTCCAAGGTGGTGGCACCAATGGTCTGGAGTTCACCACGGGCCAGCAACGGCTTGAGGATGGACGCGGCATCGATGGCACCCTCGGCAGCGCCGGCACCCACGAGCGTGTGGATCTCGTCGATGAAGAGGATGATGTCGCCGCGGGTCCGGATTTCCTTCAGCACCTTCTTCAGGCGCTCTTCGAAGTCACCACGGTAGCGGGAACCGGCCACCACTGAGCCCAAATCGAGCGTGTAGAGCTGCTTGTCCTTCAGGCTCTCCGGCACGTTGCCCCGGACGATCGCCTGGGCAAGGCCCTCGACGACGGCAGTCTTGCCGACGCCGGGCTCACCGATCAGCACGGGGTTGTTCTTGGTCCGGCGGGAGAGGACCTGCATGACGCGTTCCATCTCCAGCGCGCGGCCGATCACGGGATCAAGCTTGTTTTCCCGCGCGGCCTGGGTGAGGTTGCGGCCGAACTGGTCCAACACCACCGAACCGGCGGGCGCAACCTCGGCCTGGCTTGGTCCGGCGACCATTCCACTGGGGTCCTTGCCCTCATAGCCGGAGAGCAAGTGGATGACCTGCTGGCGGACCCGGCCGAGGTCGGCACCAAGCTTGACCAGGACCTGCGCGGCAACGCCTTCACCCTCGCGGATGAGGCCGAGCAGGATGTGCTCGGTACCGATGTAGTTGTGGCCAAGCTGCAGGGCTTCCCGGAGGGCGAGCTCAAGCACCTTCTTCGCGCGCGGGGTGAACGGGATGTGGCCGGACGGGGCCTGCCGCCCCTGGCCGATGATCTCCTGTACCTGCTCGCGGACGCCATCGAGCGAAATGCTCATCGACTCGAGCGCCTTGGCGGCAACCCCCTCACCTTCCTGGATCAGACCCAAAAGGATGTGCTCGGTGCCAATGTAGTTATGGTTGAGCATGCGTGCCTCTTCTTGGGCAAGCACAACAACGCGACGGGCACGGTCCGTAAATCTCTCAAACATTTCGCCACACTCCTGGCAGCCGCCTACCTTGATGCTACGTCGCTGAGGGCCTTCTTGGGGGATCACCGGAGGCAGAATTTTGGATAGAGGGCCGGCCGGCCGCACGGCTCTTCTCCACAGACTGTCCAGACCGTGAAGAATGAGAACAACCGCCAAGTAGAGGGAATTACCATGAGCACCCTGAAGCAACGCCTGCATGCCGACGTCGTAGTCCACATGAAGGACCGCAACAAGACCGCGCTCACGACGGTCCGCAACGTCCTGGGCGAAATAGAGACGCGTGAAAAGTCCGGCAAGACACCCATCGAGCTGGACGACACGCAGGTGACGGCGCTGCTGCAAAAGGAAGCCGCCAAGCGTAGGGACACGGCCCGCATTTACACGGATGCCGGCGAGGCCGAGCGCGCTGCGGCGGAAATCGCCGAAGCGGAAGTCATTGAGGCCTACCTGCCCAAAATGTTGACGCCCGCGGAAGTCGAAGACATCGTCGACGAGGCAATCGCCGCGTTGAAGGCCAGTGGCCAGGAGCTTACGATCAGGCAGATGGGCGCCGTGATGAAGCCCGTCACAGCAAAGGTCGCCGGCCGCTTTGACGGCAAGGCGGTCAGCGAAATCGTCCGGACCCGACTCGCATAGATTCACCGGCACGCAGGGAGGAGCAGCCATGGCAGCCATCATCCTGGGATGGAATCCACGGCTTGGGAACGACTGGAACTACGAGGCTGTAATCGAGCAGGTCGCCGAAACAGGTCAATTCCTGGAGCGGTGGAACGTCGGGCAACACCGGAAGATCCAGCCAGGCAACCAGGCATGGCTTCTCCTGCAAGGCGGGGGCGCTCACGGACGGGGGCTGATCGGACACGGCGTCGTCATGTCCGAAAGCTATGAAGCGCCACAACGCACCGAACCCAAGAGCATGGCGCGGTACGTAAGCGTGGCCTTCGATGCCCTGCTCCCCCTCGGCGGCCAGATCCCGTCGAGTGTCCTCTCCAGGGAAGTGCCGGACGTGGCCTGGAATACCTTCCGTGGTTCGGGACGGTTCATTCCGCCGGAATCAGAACCTGGCCTTCAGCACATGTGGCAGGAGCACGGGCCAGGGGTCTCTGAGCCGTGCCAGATTGTTCCAGGGACCTACCCTGAAGGAGCCGTCAGCAGGATTGAAACGAACCGCTACGAGCGGGATCCTGAAGCCCGCCGGATCTGCCTGGCTTTCCACGGGACGTCTTGTGCCGCATGCACTTTCTCCTTCGAAGTAAGCTACGGGGACATCGGCAAGGACTTCATCCACATCCACCACGTGGTTCCCGTTTCACAGCTTGGCAGCGACTACCGGCTGGATCCCATAGCGGACCTTGTGCCGCTGTGTGCCAACTGCCACGCGATGGTACACAGGGGCGTGGGTACGCCTCGCACAGTGGCGGAATTGCGCCGGGCCATCGCCGCCGCCGGGCATTTGCCCGGCCAAATCGTCGACGACAGGGCATTGGCCGCCCAGGACGCCGCGCACCGGATCCTCGAGCAACGGTGACCACAGGGCCGTCCTCCGCACTAGCCAGCCAGGGTTCTTCCCCGTATTTTGGTTAACTACACCGTGTGGCGAGCACCACGCACTGTGAGTCAGATGATCCATTTGCCGGCAGAATGACCGGGGCGCAACGTCGCGGCCCGGTCCCGGCGAGACCTACCGGGCGTCACGCGTCGCCCGCTGTTCAGGAGGATACGCATGACCGGGATGTTTGAACTCTTCATCGACGAGGACACGAGCTTCAGATTCAGGCTCAAGGCGCCGGACGGAACAGTGGTAGCCGTCTCCAAGTCCTTTCCGGACAAGCGCGCCGCGGTGTGCGGCATCAGTGACGTCCGCGAATATGCAGGAATGGGCCTGATCACCGATCTCTGCCCCGAAGTCCCACTTCGCGGACCAGCGCCCACTCCACAGGCTCCCGTTGTGAGGCAAACCAGTCCTTCAGCGGTGCCGCCGCTTCCCTCCCCGCCGCGGCACCATAGTCCCCTCCCCCAAAGAGAGCGCACCCGGTCCTGGCATACTCCCGCCCTGGTCGACCATCCTGCACCGGTTTAGTTGAGGCGTAGACCTAAAGCGCGAGGACATCCGACCGCTGCGGCCCTTGTCCCGGCCCCGCGCCGCCGGTTGTAATGGACGCACGACGGCGACTCCCGCCGTCGTGCGCCGAAGGAGCCGCAATGTTCACCAGCCCGTACGCTGATGTCGAGATCCCCGAAGTCACGATTTATGAGTACCTGTTCGGTGGGCTGGGCGTCGAGGACCTTGACAGGATCGCGCTCGTGGACGGCACGTCGGGCGCGGAAATGAGCTACCGGCAACTCGTCAGCCGAATCGACGCCACCGCAGGCTGGCTCGCGAGCCACAAGGCAGGCCCGGGGACTACCTTGGGCCTTTTCTGCCCCAACGTGCCGGCGTTCGCCGTCGTGTTCCACGGGGTCCTCCGCGCGGGCGCCGCCGTCACCACGGTCAACGCGCTGTTTACGGCCGATGAAGTCGGAAGCCAGCTCAGCGATGCTGGCGCCTCCTGGCTCTTCACCATCTCGCCCTTCCTTGAGCGGGCGGAGGCCGCGGCGCTGCTTGCCGGGATCCCCGCAGAACGCCTCGTGGTGCTCGACGGCGGCGAGCTCGCTGCCGCCGCGGGGCATCCGTCGCTAGCGGACGTGCTTGAAGCCGGTCTTCCCGCACCGACTCTCAGCGTCGATCCGCACGCCGCCGCCGTCGTGCCCTATTCCTCCGGCACGAGCGGCACGCCTAAGGGTGTTCTGTTGAGCCAGTACAACCTCGTGGCGAACGTCGCACAGTCGCGTGCCTTTTTCCGTGTGACTCCCGACGACGTGCTGCTCGCCGTCCTGCCCTTCTTCCACGCCTACGGCCTGACAGTGCTGCTCAATCTCGCCCTCGGCGAGCGGGCCCGGCTCGTCACAATGCCGAAGTTCGACCTCGCCGAGTTCCTCCGGATCACGCAGGACCACCGCTGCACGTACCTCTTCATCGCGCCGCCCATCGCCGTCGCGCTCGCGAAGCATCCGTTGGTGGACCAATTCGACCTCTCGTCCGTGCGCGCCGTGCTTTCGGGTGCGGCGCCCCTCGACGGCGAACTGGGGCACGCTGTTGCGAAGCGGCTCGGGTGCACGATGCTCCAGGGCTACGGAATGACCGAGCTGAGTCCCGTGTCCCACGCCATTCCGCGTGACGGCGCCGAGCGCGTCCCGCTCGACTCTGTGGGCTACACCGTGCCGAACACGGAGTGCAAGCTCCTCGACCCGGCAACGGACGAAGAGATCGAAGTCCCGGCCGAAGGACCTAGCGCTCCCGGGCAGCTCCTTGTCCGCGGCCCTCAAGTCATGCTCGGCTACCTGAACCGGCCCGACGCAACCGCCGCGACGATTGATCCGGATGGCTTCCTCCGTACCGGTGACATCGCGACCGTCACTGCCGACGGCGTCGTGACGATCGTCGACCGGCTCAAAGAGCTGATCAAGTACAAGGGCTATCAGATTGCGCCGGCCGAGCTCGAAGCCCTCCTGCTCACCCACCCCCTGATCGCGGATGCCGCGGTCATCGGCATCCACGCGGACGACGGCGAAGAGGTACCGAAGGCGTTCGTCGTCCGGCAGGCGGGGGCCGAGCTCGGGGACGGCGATGTCCTGGAGTTCGTCGCCGGGCGGGTGGCGCCGTTCAAGCGCGTGCGATCGGTGGAGTTCGTCGATGTGATTCCCAAGTCGGCGTCGGGAAAGATCCTCCGGCGGGAGCTGCGCGCGAGGGCCTAGGATAGTCCGCGACTAACCCTTCGCCAGCGTTCGCAGGAGTTTCAGGGCCACGGAGATCGAAGCGAGGTCCACCTGCCCGGGTTTGGTGACCTCCACGAACGCGTCCTTGATCCTTCCCAGTTGCTCCTGGCGTCCGCTCTCCCATTCCACAATGCGTTCCACGGCAGAGGCACCGGAGGCCCCGCTCTCCCGGGTCGTCTGCATGACGGAAATGGTGATGTCGACGACGGCGGAATAGGCGTCGTCCCTTAGGGCTGCGCGGGCCAGCGCGTCCCACCGGCTTTGACGCGGCAGGTCAGTGATGCGCAGCAACAGCGTTCCCACGCCGATCCAGTGAATGACCGTGTGGTACATGTCGGCGATGGTGGTGAGGGGTTCATCCACCTGCTCCGCTACAAGCGAGATGTCCAGGAGCGAGAAGCTCTCCAGCAAATCGGAGGCGCGCCGCCCGAGGTCACCCGGCATCCCGACGTCATTCCAGTGCGCCAGGCGCTGCTCGGCGCGGTCAAGGTCCGAGCCGCGCAGAAATTCCGTGGTCCGGGTCCGCAGCAAGTCCAGGGTCGGTCCGATCCGCTTCAGGACTTCGTTGATGGGCTGGTCCCGATGATCGTGGGTCACGTACCACCGGACAGCCCGGTCTAGGAGCCTGCGCAGTGGAAGGGCCACCGAGGCCGCGTGTTCGCTGGGAAACCCGGGAGGCAGGCTGGCGATCCTGTCCACGAACCGCTGCAGCTCATAAGCCTCGCGGACAACAACGAAGGCCCTGGCCACGGCCGCGGCGGTGGCCGTGGTTTCCTCGATGGCGCGGAAGGCGAACGTGATCCCCCCAAGGTTAATCATGTCGTTGGCGACCACGGTGCAGATAATCTGCCGACGCAGCGGATGGGAGTCCAGCTCAGCATCAAAGCGCTCCGAGAGCTGATGAGGGAAATAGCCTCGGAGGACCCGCTTGAACCAGGGATCGTCGGCGAGGTTGCTGGCAGTGAGCTCCCCGGCCAATTCGATCTTCGCGTAGGCGGCAAGCACCGACAGTTCGGGCGAGGTCAACCCTGTGCCTACCCGCAGCCGGTCCTGGATTTGTTCCGTGCTCGGCAGCCCCTCCAAGCCGCGGTCCAAGTCCGCGGCGTTCTCGAGCCAGTCCATGATCCGCTCAAAGCCGGGGCTCAGCTCGAGTGCCTGGTGCCGGTCGTTGAAGAGGAGGACGTTCTGGTCCATGTTGTTTGCCAAGACCAGGCGGCTTACCTCATCGGTCAGGGAATGCAGGAAGCCCGTACGTTCCTCAGGCCCCATCTTCCGAGCCGCAATCATCCGGTCGATGAAGATCTTGATGTTGACCTCGTGGTCCGAACAGTCCACGCCGGCCGAATTGTCTATCGCATCCGTGTTGAGGAGGACGCCGGCGAGGGCCGCCTCTATCCGGCCGCTCTGCGTGAAGCCCAGGTTCCCGCCCTCCGCCACGGTCCGGGCCCTCAGCTCGTTGCCATTGACCCTGATGGGGTCGTTGGCTTTGTCACCCACCTGCGTTTGGTCCTCGGTGGAGGCTTTGACGTACGTTCCGATGCCACCGTTATAGAGCAGGTCCACGGGCGCCCGGAGAATGGCCTGCATCAGGGCGTGCGGTGGCAGGGATACGGTTCCCGGTTCCAGGCCGAGGGCGGTCCGGACCTGCTCCGTAATCCCGATGGCTTTGGCCCGGCGGGAGTGGACACCCCCGCCTTCGCTGATCAGCGAGGGGTCGTAGTCGGCCCAGGAGGAACGGGGAAGGCCGAAGAGGCGCTTGCGTTCTTCGAAGGACGTTGCCGCGTCGGGGCTCGGGTCAAGAAAGATGTCCCGATGGTCGAAGGCGGCCACCAGACGGATGTGCGGTGAGAGCAGCATCGCGTTTCCGAACACGTCGCCGCTCATGTCTCCGATGCCGGCAACAGTGAAGTCCTCGCGCTGTGAATCCACGCCGAGCTCGCTGAAGTGGTGTTTCGCGGATTCCCAGGCGCCACGGGCCGTGATGCCCATCTGCTTATGGTCGTATCCCACGGATCCTCCGGAAGCGAACGCGTCGCCGAGCCAAAAGCCGTATTCCCGGGCCACGGAATTGGCTGCGTCTGAAAATGACGCTGTTCCCTTGTCGGCGGCAACCACCAAATAATAGTCATCGCCGTCATGTCGCACCACACGGTCCGGGGGCACCACCGATTCTCCCTGCCCTGAGGCGAGCAAATTGTCCGTGAGGTCCAGCATGCCGTTGACGAAGATCCGGTAGCACTCCAGGCCCTCAGCGAGCCAGGCCTCGCGGTCCATGACCGGGTCCGGCAATCGCTTGGGATAGAAGCCTCCTTTTGCCCCTGTTGGGACAATGACGGAGTTCTTCACGTTTTGTGCCTTGACCAGTCCCAGGACCTCGGTCCGGAAATCCTCGCTTCGGTCTGACCACCGCAAACCCCCGCGCGCCAAGTCCCCGAAGCGCAGGTGGACGCCTTCCACCCGCGGCGAGTAGACCCACAACTCGTACTTGGGCCGCGGAAACGGGGCACCGGCGATGGCTGCAGGATTGAGTTTGAAGCTCAGGTGGGCCTTGTCCAGGAAGTAGTTGGTCCGCGTTGTGGCTTCCACAAGGTTCATGAAGGTCCGCAGCAGACGGTCCGCGTCGAGGACCGGAATGTCGTCGATGGCGGCCGTCAACTCTTTCTTCGCGTCAGCAGTTTTCCGGTCGCGGTCAGACTCGTCCGGTCCTGGATCGAACTTCGCTTGGAACAGAGCCAGGAGCGCGCGCGTTGCCCGCACGTTGCTGATCAGGGTGTCCGCGATGAATCCGTACGAGTTGGTTGTCCCCAGTTGCTGGAGGTACTTCGCGTAGCTTCTCAGGATTACGGATTGCCGCCATGCAAGCCGTTCCCGGATAACGAGCGCATCGATCCGGTCCGATTCGATGTCCCCCCGCATGGCGGCCGTAAAAGCGTCCGCGAGCAGGCCGCTGGTTTCCGCAGGGTCGACGCCGTCGGGATACTTCACGCCGAGGTCGTAGAGAAACAGGTCCTGGCCGGTACCGCGCCGAAGTTCGAAAGGCCGTTGGTCCAGTACTTCGAGCCCGAGGTTGTGCAGGAACGGCAGGATCTGCGTGAGGCTCCTGGGCTTTGTCAGGTAAAGGCGGATCCGGGCGTCCTCCACGAGGGTGCTCGAGGCGCCCTTCCTGACGTAGACCGTGAGCAGCGGGTCCCCGTATGGTCTGCCGCCTGTACCGTCCAGATCGAACGTCTCGAAATTGATGATGTCTCCGACCGCGGCTTCCACGTCGTAGACCGCGCGATAACTGGGGGGAAATGCTTCCGACCAGAGGCCGGTGAGCCTTGCGGCCTCCGACGCCGGGAAGCGGTCACGGATCGCATCATCGAGCCCGTCCGACCAGGAGCGCGTAGCAGCGATCAGGCGCCGCTCCAGTTGGGCAGGTTCGACGACGGCGGTACTTGACGCCGGCGCGTCCGGCGCTGCATCACCATGGATCCGGAAGAACACCCGGGCCATGGGTGACTCGGTCAGGCGGACCTCGAAATCGACAGAGTCCGCCTTGAACGCCCGCCTGAGTTCTTCTTCCATCAACAGCCGCACCGCCGTGCTGTAGCGGCGGCGCGGGAAGAAGACGAGCGCCGACACGAACCGTCCAAAGCTGTCCGGACGAAGGAACACGCGGATCCGCTGCTGCACCTCCGCCCGAAGAATTTCGTCCGTCAGGCGCGCGAGCTCATCCGCTTCGATGTGGAACAGCTCATCCCTCGGCATGGTGTCCAGGACAGCCATGAGTTCCTTGGCCTGGTGGGATCGGGGCGTAACCCCCAGTCTTTCGCTGACGGCCTGGACTTTCTCCCGGAGTACCGGAATCCGCAGGACCGACTGGTGCGCGGCGCCGGGCGTGAACAACCCCAAGAAGCGCCGTTCGCCGGTGGCCCGGCCGGCCTCATCGAACACTTGCAGGCGCACTTCGTCCAGGTACGAGCGCCTCAGGACCGTGGACCGGAGCTCCGAGGTGGCAAACGTGAGTGCTTGGGACCGGCGGATATTTGGTACGCCCGGCCCGGTGCTTCCGGCGGCGTCCCCCTGCGGCCGCCTCAACAGACCGAGCGCGGAGCCTTGCCGCTCCGCAAGTACCTCCTGGCCGCCCGCCCTCGTGAGCTCAAATTCGGAGTAACCGAGAAACAGGAAGTTGCCGTCGTCAAGCCAGAGGAGCAAGTCACGCAGCTGTTCCGGTGCCGGCACCGCGGCGCGCAGGAATCCGTCCACGGAGGCGGCTGCTTCGGCGACCTTCCCATGGATAGCGGCCGCGTCGTCGGCGGCAACCCGAACATCATCCAGCACCCTCTGCAGGTTTTCCGTTAGTTCCTTTGCGGCCGCCGCATCCGGCAGCCTGCCGATTTCCGCAGCGATCCAGACCTCGGTTTCCCCGGCCTCCGGCGGGGTCCCTCCCGAAGCGCCCGCCGCGGAAATTCCAAGGCAGACTTCCAATAGCTGGTGAGACACCGGGTCCCGAAGCACCCGAAAGGCCGGATGAACAAGCAGGTTGATCGATGTGTCGCCGCGGGTGAGCTCCGCCGTGACGGAGTGGACCAGATAGGGGATGTCGTCCGTCACCACTGCGACAACGCTGGCATCTAGTTCGGTCAGGATACCGACCGCGGCCTGCCCGGGCGCGCGCGACGACGCCACTTTCAGATGGTGCCCGGCCCGCGCCCGGAGCGTCTCAGGACTGTGGCTCCGCAGATCCTCCGGGGGCACCTGGGAGTAGTATTCGGCCAGGAAAGTTTCGCTGGGTTCAAGGGAACCCGGTGATTTCGCCTCCCCCGCCGGCACCGATTCGCGTGTCATGTCAGCGCGCCTCCACTGCGGGTGCCACTCGCAAACTGGGGTTGACGATCCAGCCCCCGCGCCTCCTTCATCATGGCTGGCCGCACCGACCCCGTCCAGTGCTGCAAAAAAGTATCAGGACACCACGCGGGCGCGGGCCGCATGGCCCGCGCCCTGCTATCGGCGTCTGCGGACTAGTGCTTCCTGAAGGCGCCCTTAATCTTTTCGCCTGCCAGCTTCAGATCGGCCCTGAGCTGACGGGACTTGCCCTCAGCCTTCAGCCGGTCATTGCCGGTGGCCTCGCCGGCCGCTTCCGTGGCCTTGCCGTGGAGTTTCCCGGCAGCGTGATGGAACCTCTCACCCCAACCCATAATGGCTCTCCTTAGTCGGCGGCCCGCGGCGGGACACCGCGAGGCCGCACTTAAATTGTAAGTACGGAACTATGGCAAAGGCAGGTCCCGGAGTGAAGCCTTGCCGCTCAGGAAGCGCGGATACGCGTCCCGTACCATGGGGCGGATGGTGTTCATACGGCTATACCGCGAAGGCAAACTCGAACGTGACGATGTCAGGGCCCACGAGATCGAAGCCCTGGCCCGCCAGGATGACGTGGTGCTGTGGATCGACTACACGAACCCGACGGCGGATGACCTGCTCGGCGTCGAAACCGTGTACGGGCTTCACCGACTCGCCGTCGAGGACGCCGTCCACGATTTTCAGCGGCCCAAACTGGACCGATACCCGAACCACCTGTTCCTTTCGGCTTACCAGGCGGCGCTAAAGCCTGGCACCGGCGAACTGGCCGTCGTCGAGATCTCGGCATTCGTAACCCATAACGCCCTGGTGACGGTGCACGGGCCCGAGTTCGACACCGACGAACTGACGGCGCACTGGGACTCGGAAACCGACCTGGCCCAACACGGAGTGCCGTTCCTCTTCTGGGGCCTGCTGGACATGATCGTCGACGGGCACTTCGACGCCGTCCAAGAACTCGATGGCTACATCGACGCCCTCGAAGAGTCGCTTTTCGACGACCACTCCCCCGATCATGACCTGCAGCGTAAGACCTTCGAGCTCCGCAAGAACCTCGTCCGGCTCCGCCGCGTCGTCCTGCCCATGCGTGAAGTCCTCAACACGCTCCTCCGGCGGGAAGACCTGGTCGGCTGCAGCCCGGCGATGCAGCCCTTCCTGCAGGACGTCTACGACCATGTGCTGCGTGCCTCGGAGTGGACGGAATCGCTCCGCGACCTAGTCACGACCATCCTGGAAACCCACATCAGCATCCAGGGGAACCAGATGAACCTGGTCATGAAGAAGGTCACCAGCTGGGCCGCAATCATCGCCGTCCCCACTGCCGTGACCGGCTTCTTCGGGCAGAATGTGCCATTTTTCGGATTCCAGAGCGATTACGGCCTCTGGTTGTCCTGCGCTCTCATGGCCGGCGGTTCAATCTTCCTGTACCTCGCCTTCAAGAAGCGGGACTGGATCTAGCTCCCTTGGAGGTCTTCCGTCCTACTGCTCGCCCCTTCGGGCCGGAAGCACCAAGAGCGCATCTCCGATCGCGCGTTCCGAACCGCCCGACGGGCTGTTCTGGACTTTCCCATCGGCAACGGCGGTTGTTGAGCCGCCGCCGTCGAGGTTCATGGCCTGGACCATGCCGAGTGACACCGCGACGTCAGCCTCTTCCTTGAGGCTCAGTCCCAGCGAGGAAGTTGAGCGTCCGTCCGCGGTGACAAGCATGGTCCTGCCCTGGGCATCGGCCCCGGCGAAGGTCCGGGGGTTCCGCTTGTGGACCCAGCCGTAGTAGAAGCTGTTTCCATCGTTGGGATGCACCATGCCGTCATGCCCGGCAGTGACGTCCGCGCTGCCGTCCTTCACGAGCAAGGGTCCGCCGTTGACGACGCTTGTGGCCTTGTTGGTGTGCAGGGGCTTCCCGTCCTCGCCGAGCAATCCGGCGTCGATCTTCAGCTTCGCGCCCACGGGAGCGAGTGCGCGGAGCCGTGCGACGTCGGTTCCAGTGGCCTGGATGGTGTGTCCGCCCGCAGGGACGGCCCCGCCACGGGTTTCGGCGATGGATGTGACAGTGTCGTGGCTGTCCACCATCACTTCAAGGCCCGGGCCCGTGGGCGTGGTCGGCCCGAATTCCGGAGTGAACGTGACGAGCTCGTTGGAGTTCGTGCAAGTGACGTCCTGGAGCGGGCCTGAGGTAGGCAGGTCACTGGCGCCGCCGCAGTTGCGGATCAGGCCCGGCACCCGGTCGATACCGTCCAAAGTCGCTTCTCCGGAAGGGGCCGAGATTTTCCCTGACCAGGTGAGCCGCTGGATATTGCTGGCGTTCTTCTTTCCGTCAATGACGAGGGCCGGGCGGTCCGCCACGGATTCGCTGAGAATCTTGCCTCCGTACACACCAACGCCGGCGGGGTCGCCTTCAGCACCGGCCTTCGGGTCGAAGACGAAGAAGCCTGCATTCACAGCGGCGAGGGCGTGGGCGTCCGATGACAGCTGGCTGGTCGTCTCCCGCTTCTCCAGGTCCGGGCCGAAGGAGGCGGCGAGCTGGCCTTGGTACGTCCCAGGGTCGATCGTGATGACGTCAAGATTCCACGGTCCGCGCGTCGTCGTGCTGGTTTCGGAGTCGCCGTCCCAACCGGTGTAGATCACTGAGGACGCGAAACCAGCGGCTTTGATCTTCGCGACGACGGAGGCGCCGTCCGCCTGAGCGGCAAAATGGCCGGCGCGGACCCGGTAACCCAAGTCGCCGCCGGCGTCGGCAAGCTGCGGCGACTGGACATGTTCAACGCGGGCATCGACGCCGGCGGCCTTCAGCTTGTCGGCAGTGCGCTGCGCAGTGGCCTGGCTTGAGAGCGCCGACGCCGGAGCATCCGGATCCGGCGAGTCAGAGGGGATGGCTACTTCGGCCGTCCAGAAGAGCGAGGAGTCAGCTCCACCCCGGCTGATTTTGGTGAGTGTGACGCCGGGCGCAAGGGTTGTCACCGTCCGGTTCTCGGGAAGGTCAGCGGCGCCAAGGTTGAGGTGGGCACCCTGATCAGTGCTCTTGCCACTTGTCCGGACATCGTCCGCATGGGTGGGGCCCACAGGGCTGAGGAGCGCTGAAAAGACGGCCAGAACGAGCCCGCCAGTGAGGGCACTACGACGTTGAGGGAGGCTTTCATGCGTCCACCGTATAGAGACCAGACGGTCGCCCGGGCCGGTTTTCGGGTTTCGCAAAACCTATTGACCGAACCTTCATGCCACGTTCACTTGCCGGCCGAGTTGCGACCAAGGGCCAGAATTCCCGGTTCCGCCACATCCCGACGGACGACTTGGGAACCCGGCTTGACCAACCGGATTCCAAGGAAACATCGTTTGGCACCGCCTCGTCAGGATACGACTCATGACTGGCAACTTGCGATACGTCGTATGGCTCGTCAGGCGACTGCTGGCTAATGGACACAACTCCCCCTTCGGCTACTCCCTTTGGCGTGAAGCCGAAAACATTGGCGGAACACTCACCGAAATCGAAGTTGGGCATGCGATTGACGCGGCACAGCGCCGCCATGGCCGGACCGTGATTGAGGCAGCCCTGGCCACGGCCTCCCCGAAAGACCTGGACTTCCTGCTCGCCATGGCCGAAGACAACGAATCCTCCAACGCGGCAGACATTGGCCACCGCCTTGGAGCGAGGACCAACGTTGTCGCAAACTACCGAGCGCGGCTCTTGGCCGCGGGTCTTATCGAAGCAACCGGTCATGGGAGGGTCGGCTTCGCCATCCCCGGCCTTTGCCAACACCCCCGGGCGCAAGCAAGAACCTGACGTCGCCGCAACCCCGCCCGGACATCGACGCGGCGCTGCAGCCAGAACGCAGCCGCAGCCCAAGATACGGATGGTGATCGCTTCCCACGCCTTTCGGACCGCCCGGGCAATGAAAGATGTTCGTCGCAAAGCGAGCGATTCAACTGTCAAATTTTTGACAGTCGAAGCCGCTGAGAATGCCCCCTTTCAAGCCCCGACAGTCGAAAACTACACCCTTCTCTCGGATTGCGTTTTGTCCGGCTCTCTACACACAGGACCACCCGAAGTGTGGTCATCGCGTGTATGGGCGCGGTTGAAGAGAAAGGGACGTAAGTGACTCAAGGAAGATTCGAACGAGACGCGGGCAACGCGCCGGGACAGACAAAGGGCTGGTCGGCGTTCGCCAAGACCGGTGCCTTGGCAGCCGCCGGCGCCCTGGCCCTCTCCGCTATCGGGACCGGTGGCATCCTGGCGGCGCCTGCGGCGCACGCCGCAACTGACCTGCCGGGCATGCACCGATCGGGCATCACCGTCCAGGCTCCGCCGCCGCGGGCGTTTGGAGATTGGTCGATGTGGCTGGGATCCCTGAACCTGAACGGTGCCGCCGGTGGTCCCACGGCTTTCTGCTTCGACGTCGGGATCCCGGCCGGACCGGCCGGATCCGGAGCGGTGGGCTCCCTAGGAAACCCGCAGCTTAATTACGCGATCCAGAAGTATCAGGGTGACCCTGCTAACCACGCCGCCTTGGCGTACTTGGCGCACGAGCTCGCGGATCCGAGGTTCAACGTGCCGTGGAACGGCAACGGGGCTCCCTACCCTAACCTCCGGGACTCATCGGATCCGCAACTGCCCGGTGTCCGTGCCCAGGCGGCGGCGATGCTCGCCGACGCCCAAGCCAATTCCGGTCCGTATTCCACGCAACCTAAGCTCTCGATGGACGCGAACGGTCGCGGCGGCACGGTCACCTCGACGGAACTGGTTTCCGCAGCCGGGAACAAGCTGGTCGGGTTCTCGGCCCGCGCCATCCTGAACGGCCCCGCCGTTTGGGCAGGAACGAACTCCCAGGCAGTCAACCTCCATACCGGAGATCAGCTCGGCTTCGCGGCTACCGGAAACGGAACGGTGTCCATGACGCTGACGATCGACGCACCCGGGTCGTCGGCTACCACGTATTCGGTGCCCGGCTTCCAGAACCTTCTCGTTGCCGGCGGGGCTCAACCCGTCGCGGGAACGTCAGCCGACGCCAAGGTGATCTTCGATTTCCAACCCGAAGCGACCTCGACCGCCGGCCGGTTTGTGGAGGGTGGCCAGCCCCTGGTGGACGTCCTGCACGTGAACACATCCACGGGAAACACCAATGACTGGGCTTTCGTGAACGGCGGCAACGTGCCGGCCCGCTTCGACGTCGACTGGTATTACAGCCCGGTCAGACTCGCCCCGACCGCCCAGATCCCGGCTGCAGTCGTGAGGGTTGCCTCCGGAACCGGCACCGCAACGGGACCCGGTGACGTGAAGGTGACCGCTGACAAAAACGCGGACAGGGCCGGCTATTACTACCCTGTGGCCCGCATCTTAAAGGGGGCCCAGCCCGCCGAGCTGCAGCAGTACTTCCGTGCTGACTGGACCGCTGGCTTCAATGATCCTCATGAGGAGACCATCCAGAAGTACCAGCCGGCGGTGGCGACCAAGGCATCGGCCATTGAAAACGGCAAGATCTACGACATCATCACCGTGACCGGCAACGAGCCCGGCAAGGAACTCTCCGTGACCACGGATCTGGTTCTGACCTCCGCTGCCCCGATTGCCGGCGGCACCGACACCGTTCCTGCTGATGCCGACGTCATCGGTACCGTCACCACGAAGGTCACCGGGAACGGCGAATTCAAGACCGCGGCCGTCGAGGTTCCATGGGAGAAAATCGTCGCCGAGAAATGGTCCAAAGGCCTGAATGCCAATCTGTACTTCTCCGAGAAGATCGACGGTACCGAGTCCACCAAGGCGTGGGACGGCAAGGAACTGCTGCCCAACGAAACCGTCCCGGTCAAGAAACCTTCGATCATCACCAAAGCCTCCGAGAACGGCACCGTGCCGCTCGTGGCCCACGACATCGGAATAGTCTCGGGCACCATCCCTTCCGGCACCGGCATCAAAGTCACCACCAAAGTGAACCAGTACAAGTTTGACGACTCGACCGACGGCTCCGCCCAGGCCGTCTGCGCCAACCCGTCCTGGTCCTCCCCGGACCAGGACGTGACCGGTGCCGGTGAAATCACCTACCCGAGCCACACCATCGCCCACAAAGGCACCTACGGATACGTCGAGGAACTTAAGCTGACGATCGATAAGGGCGAGGGCAAGGAACCGTTCACCGCGCAGCTGCATAAGGGCAACTGCGGCGAGAAGAACGAAACTGTCATCGCCTTCCCCGAAGCCGTCACAGTTACACCAAACAAGCCAGCCCTGATGGTCAACACCGGATTCGCGCCCACCCCCGGCACCGCACGCGAAGCCGGGCCGAACATGCCGCTGCTGATCGCGGGCGGCACCGCCTTCGCACTGGCTCTCCTCGGAGGAGCAGGGCTGTTGTACCGCACACGCTTCGACAACCGCGGAGTTGAGACGGACAACATCCAAGCGGACGAACATGCTGACTAGAAGCACCTAGCTGTCAGATTGACGCGGGGCACCCGGATCCAGCCACCCATGCTGATCACCGGGTGCCCCGCCCCACACCCAAGGAAAATACAAATGATCAAAACCCGCAGCTATCCCCGCGCCCGGTGGAACAACGTTGCACTGACCACGGTCGTCACCTGTAGCGTGGCCGGAGCCACCGCAAGCGTCTTGGCCTTCAGCTCACCACCCGCTCCCCCAGCGGCTCCGCAGGCACCTGTGCTGGCGCCGTTTACAGCCGCAGGACCGGACACGTTCACCGGGCCGGCCGCGATCCGCAACCTTCCGCCTAACACGCTTTCCGTCCCGGGCGTGGACCTCAAAGTAGAGCTCGTGGACCAAGGCCGTGACGGTTCCGGCTACCTGGTGGTCCCGGATGCCTCCAAAGCTGCCCGCTACAGAGGGTCGGCGGCTGTGTGTGCCGCGAAGGGATCGACCCTGCTGGCCGGGCACGTGAACTTCCCGGATGGGTCGCTCGCGCCGATGGCTTCCCTCGTCCGGGTGACCAAGGGCATGCCCCTCTACGTATCCGACAACGCCGGCGTTACCTGCAGATACAAGATCACCGGTTTGGATTCATTGGGCAAAACGTCCCTGCCGGCAGACACCTTTGCCACCGAGGGCCCACACCTACTTCGGGTCGTCACCTGTGATCTTGCCAGTCCCTTCGTGACGATTGCCGGGCATGCCCAGTTCGCCAACAACACCGTGGCCACCGCAATCCCCTGGCCATGACTCAGCACACCGGTCCAGAGCGGGTTGGCTCCGTCAGGCAGGGATGTCCTCTCGCGAATGCATTCCAAGTGACGCGTAGCTCCCGGTTCGGGCGTTCTTGGGTCTCGCCTTGCTCCAGACCAGCGAAGCCAACGCCTCCTGGACCCCGGGCAGGGAAAGAGCGTTGGCAGGGGAAATTCCTTGGAGACGGCCCCAGAGATATCCGCGTTCGCTGCACACGAAGTCCACGAGCGCCCTCTTGTGCCCCTTGGGCACGCAGCTCAACGCCCTGTTCGTTTCCAAACGGGAGAGCGCGGTTCCCGGCTCTGATCTGAAGCAGATCTCCTCCATATGCCTGGATGCTCGATGTTCGATCACCTGCAGACCCTGCTCTGCGACGTCGCGATCCCAGCCAGCCCTGATCAACAACGCCTTTAGTTCATCCCAGAGAGGCGATGAACCGGCGGGCATTGGCGAAATGGCCAACGGAAGCTGAGGCCATTCGCACTCATGTCCGTACACCGACACCAGCGGCACCCCCTCCCCCAGGGCGTGGTTCTTCTTCACGTCTGCCCACACGCCATCCCGCACATCTCGCTCTGAGAGCCAGTGGCGTTGGCTGACTGTCCAGGTTCGCAGCCCGTTGCGGACAACCGTCAGCAGCCACGCGCAAGCCGGGACGTCCACAGGGATCCCCCGGTCGCAAAGAACTTCCGTGGCGTAGAACAGTGCATCTTCGGGGGCAATCGAGGAGAACTCGCGCTGGAAACGGGACAATAGCGCCGGAAGAAACGAACCGAACAGCAACCGGGCCGATGGACCGTTCCGGCCTTCCCGCTGCCATCTTGCTACGAGGTCCCGCAGGAGGGCATCGCGTTCGGCCGACGTCGACAACCGGCCATGGGTTCCGGGACTCACGCGGCGACACCCCACTGCCTCGCAACATCGCTCATCAGTTCCGCGGCCGCGTGGAACTGGGCGGCCAGCCGGCGTCGTCGTGCGGGATGCGCCTCGGGCAACCGCTGGACGACAAGCTCAGAGGTTCCCATATTCCGGATGGAATCCATCAACTCCCGCAGCTGGAGTTCCGCCAGCACAGCCGCGTCGGAAGGACCGTGATCCACTCCCAAGGCGCCGACGTCCGCCAAAAACCCCTCCACATCGAAGATTCCCTCGTTGGAGCCAGAGTTGGAGCCAGAGTTGGAATCCAAGTGAACCAGTTCGCCCGCGATCACATTCTTTGGTACTGCGGGTGCAATGCGGCGCATTTTGCCGTCCAGTGACAACCTCACGGATGGCAGCGTTCCACCCTCTGCAACGCCCTTTGCGAGGAGGGTCTTCACGGTCTCGTGGGATACGCCCAGGACCGGGGCGATGGCACGGAGCGACAAATTTCCGGCCGCCAACTCCATGGCGACACTCACCCGGGCGCTGCCTCCCAGGCTCGGAAGGACCAGCCGCTCAGCCTCCACCAACTCAGCCCACGTACTCAGGCCAAAGACCTTCCACGCCCTCGCTTGGTACAGCTCCAAAGCAAGCTTCACGACCTGGCCGAGCAACCTGTCAACCACGCCCACTTGGCGGTCCAGCTCAGCCAAACGCAGGCGCAACCGCTTCACCTTGACAAGCGCACCCCCGACATCCAGATCCCCCTGCATACCTGCGCACCTCCCCAAATGCACTAAGGACCGCCCTGTTGCCGTCCAGCCGCTCGGCGAACTCGGCAAAACGGACAAATGGGCTGCTATTAGAACTAGTGGCCCGTCGCTTCAATTTGTGTCGCAGAAGCTTTGGAAGCCCTGAATGCGGTTGAGTCCGTGGGTCTCCGGAAAACAGCCGGGACCCTCAAAACGTCCACATTTCCACGCTCTGCCATTGTCAACGGCATCTTCGTCGCCAACAATGAAGCATGCCGGTCTACGTGAGGTCTCTGGAAACTGCCGTACCGCCCACAGTGCTTGTGCAACCACAGGCGCGCGACGTCTTTGCATCCCAACCCGGGCTGACACGGCTCGGATCCAGGCTCGTGCGAACATGCTTTGACTCAGCAGCGATCGATACCCGATTCACCGCCGTCGCCGAATTGTCCCTGGACAACCACTCCGAGAATCCCTCATTCTTCGACCCCGCCACTGGCCGTGTACTTAGCCCGAGCACCAAGGTCCGCAACGAAATATTTGCCGTCGAAGCTACCAAATTGTTCATTGAGGCCGCCAAAGCCGCCGTCGGGAAATGTCCCGATATCGATTTACTTGACATAACCCACGTCATTACTGTTTCCTGCACTGGATTTTTCAATCCCGGCCCCGACTACAAAGTAGTCCGGGCCCTCGGACTCAGCCCCGCCGTGCAGCGCTATCACCTTGGCTTCATGGGTTGCTACGCCGCGTTCCCCGCCCTCCGTGCAGCCCGGCAGTTTTGCCAGGCCGATCCCTCTGCGGTCGTCCTGGTTATCTGCGTAGAGCTTTGCTCACTCCATGTCCGGACCTCGAATGATCCGGACACCATCATGGGATCGGCGATCTTTGCGGACGGCGCGGCGGCCGCCGTCGTGACGTCCCGTGAACCTGAGGGGCCGGACCCGGTGATCAGGCTGGATCACTTCGAGACTGTCCTGACGCCCGTCGGCGAAGAAGCGATGGCCTGGAACATTGGCGACGAAGGCTTCGAAATGGTCCTCGGCACGTACGTGCCGCACATCATCGAGGAACACATCACCGGCGCGCTCGAGCCGCTGCTTGCCCGGGACCCGTCCCTGGCGGGACTCCCCTACCGGGACATTACGCATTGGGCCATCCATCCCGGCGGCCGCAGCATCCTCGACAAAGTCGAGTCGAAACTTGAACTCACCGAAGAACAAATGATTCCCGCGCGCGAAGTACTTCGCGACTACGGCAACATGAGCAGTGCCACCGTTCTCTTCGTCTTGAAGCACATCCTCGGACAAACTCCGGCGCAGCGGGAGGAACGCATCTGTTCCATGGCATTCGGGCCCGGCCTCACGGTGGAGACTGGACTATTCACCCGGGTCTCCCCGGCTCTGTGATACCGGTTCTGTGATGCCTGCCCTCCGCCGCAGCCCAGGCGGCTTTCTCGGCGCACGGGACGTGACCGCCGTTGAAGACATGGACCGCCCCGATTGCGAGCTTGACCGGCTCAACCGGAGTTACGCGCGGTTTCCGATCGTCAACGCTGTGGTGTCCGGCTGGCGGGACACCTACAGCTCACGGATCAAGCCATTGCTCACGACGGCGGCCCCCACCACGGTCCTTGACGTCGGCTGCGGCGGTGGAGACGTCGCCCGCAGCCTCGCGCGCCGGGCCGCGGCAGACGGCTACCGCCTGGAAGTTACCGGAATCGACCCGGACGAACGAGCCTTCCTGTTCGCGAACTCTGCCCCGCCCCTGGAAGGCGTCAACTACAGAAAAGCCCTCAGCTCAGAGCTCGTGTCAGAGGGACGCACGTTCGACGTCGTTATTTCCAACCATGTCCTGCACCACTTGACTACCCCGGAACTCGCCTCGTTTCTCAACGACTCCGAACAGCTTTGCGGCCGGATCGCCCTGCACAACGACCTCAAGCGTAGCCGCGTGGCATACGCACTTTTCTGGGCCGGATCCTGGCCACTTGGCATTGGATCCTATATCCACGGTGACGGCCTCACATCCATCAGACGGAGCTACACCACAGCGGAACTCCGTGCCGCCACTCCCCCGGCGTGGACGGTAGAACCGAGCGGCTTATGGCACAACCTGCTGGTCTACCGGCCCGGAGAGGTCCCCGATGTTTGACGTCGTGGTGGTTGGAGCCGGACCTGTCGGGCTATATATGGCAGCCCTCCTGCTGCAAAACGGGCACCGCGTCGCAGTTCTGGAACGGCGCGCGACGTCGAGCCGCCAGACCCGCGCCATCGGAATCCATCCTCCCGCCCTCGCAGCTTTGGACGCAGTAGGCGCCGCGCATCCGCTGGTCTCTTCAGGCGTCCGGATCACCCACGGCGCCGCGTACAGCGGCGGCAGGAAAGTTGCCGACATGGACTTTGCCCGTCCCTCGTCCGAGTACCCCTTCATCCTCTCCGTTCCGCAACATCTCACCACAAACGCCCTCGAGTCCAGGGTGATCGACCTCGATCCGAACGCGCTCCACCGCGGCGTGCAGGTTGAGGAAGTTGTCGACGACGGCGGGCGCTTGCGTCTGCGGGGACAGCAAGAGGGGGCTCCGATGGAGTTTCTGGGCCGCTTCGTCGTGGCTGCCGACGGCGTCCATTCAGCAGTGCGAGCAGGACTGGGACTGGAGCCTCGCTTGCGCACCTATCCCGACTACTACGTCATGGGCGATTTCCGGGATGAATCGATGTACGGCAACAACGCGGTCCTTTTCCTTGAGCCGGGCGGAATCGTGGAGTCCTTTCCCTTGCCAGGAGGCATCCGCCGTTGGGTTGTCCGGCTTGGCGCCCCGTGCCAGGAACCTACTCCCCACGCGCTCGCCGCCCTCATCAAAAAGCGGACCGGCAGCGCGGTGGACTCCGCAAGCAATACGATGATCAGCGCCTTCGGCGTCACCTCGCGACTGGTTTCCCGGATGGTCCATGGACGGGTCGCCCTGATTGGAGACGCCGCCCACGAGATCAGCCCGATCGGTGGTCAAGGCATGAACCTGGGTTGGTTGGACGCCATCGCCCTCGCGCCGATTGTCAGCGAAGCGTTGCGAACATCGGCGGGAGGCCCTGCCGGCAAAGAACTCGCGGGCTTCGAGCGCGGCCGGCAGCGCGCGGCGAAGAAAGCCATTCGGCAGGCCAGCCTGAACATGGCGCTGGGCCGACCCTTGCCGCCGAAGGTCCTCAGCGCAAGGAACGCCTTGATCGGCCGGGCAATCACCCTGCCGATGTTCTCGGACCTTGTTGCCCGGAGATTCACGATGCACTGACACTAAGCTCAATCCATGGACTTTGAGACCCGCCCCCTGCCTTCCGGCCCGGACACGACGTTTACTGCCTCGGAAATCCGCAGCGCAGTTCAGGACTTACTCGGTCTCGATGGCCTCCCGCCCATCGTGCAGGTCGGCCATCCCGTGCTGCGCCAGCGAGCCGCTCCCTATGACGGCCAGCTTGGGGACACCGAATTGGCGCAGCTGATCGAGCGGATGCGGGATGTCATGCATGCCGCTCCCGGCGTGGGCCTCGCAGCGCCGCAGCTCGGCATCCCCTTGCAGCTGGCTGTGCTCGAAGACCATTTCGATGTTGATCCTGTTGCCTCGGAGCTCCGGCAAAGGACGCCGCTTGGCTTCTTCGCGATACTGAATCCCAGCTACGAGCCCGAGGGGACATCCACGGCGTCGTTCTATGAGGGCTGCCTGTCGATGCGCGGATTCCAGGCCGTGGTCACAAGGCACCGCGACGTTCGCCTGCACTACCAGCGTCCGGACGGCAGTGCGGCCTCGGCCGGATTCTCCGGATGGCAGGCCCGGATAGTCCAGCACGAGACCGACCACCTGCACGGCGGACTCTATTTGGACCGCGCCGAGCTCCGGTCGTTGGCAAACGATGCAGAATACTCGGCCCATTGGGCGTACCCAGGAATCGAGGAGGCAAGCCGCGGGTTGGGATTCCTTAAGCCGTAGCTGAACCGTCTTCGCGCGGCGGGTTCGCTGCGGAAGGCAGGTGCTTTGCCCACCATGCGAGGATCTGCTCGAAGCGCTGTCGCCTGTGGTGTGGCGTGCCCGACCGCGATAATTCGTGGTCTTCACCGGGGAAGAGGAGCAGTGCCGTCTCCACGCCCTGCGCCTTGAGCGCGGCAAAGTAGCGCTGGCCCTGTTCAACCGGGCATCGAAGATCGTTTTCGCTGTGGATCACCAGGGTGGGCGTGCGGACTGCAGTCACCACGGCCATGGGGCTTTGGGCCGCCATCTGCTCGGGCGAGCCGCCCGTGTATTGACCGCCGAAGAACCATCCGATATCCGAGGAACCCGAAAAGCTCACAGGGTCAAGGAATCCGCGCTCCACAATTGCTGCCTTGAAGCGGTGTTCCTGGCCGATAACCCAGGCAGTCAGATACCCGCCGTAGGACCCGCCCATGATGCCGATCGATTCCCTGTCCATCGCCGGGAAGGCTTCCAATGCCCCTTCCAGGAAGGTGAGCACATCCGACATGTCCACGGTGCCCATCTTTTCCTTGATGGCGCCGCCGTGCGCCTGGCCGTACCCTGCGGAACCACGCGGGTTGCACATCAGCACGGCGTATCCCGCCTCGGCGTACACCTGGGCTTCGTCAGAGAAGGCCCCCGTGTACTGGGCGAAAGGGCCGCCGTGGATCGTGAGCAGCACGGGGTGGGGGCCAGGCCCCTCCGGCCGGACCGCCCAGCCATGGACTGGATAGCCATCACTGCCGGTGGCAGTGAACTCATGCGGTTCAAGGATGGTTGCTTCGTCCCGGAGCGCCTTGGTGAAATCGGTGAGGACTCGGAGTCCACCCCTCTCCAGAACGCCGAGCTCACCATTGCTGAAGGCGTCACCGTAAGAGACAGACACCAGCTCGCCCACCGCGGAAGCGCCAATCACTACCAGGGGCTCCTTGACGAGTACCTCGCTCTCGCCGTCGGCCGTCCATTGGATCAGCTGCACGCTTCCACGGCTCGTGTTGAGTGCGAGCACCCCATCTACTCCAAAAGCTTCGAGGCGGCCGCCGATGTCCTGGTTTTCGACGTCGCTTAGCATCGTTGCCTTGCCGCCCCGGACCGGCATGACGTACAGGGCCGTGTTCCTCGCGACGAAGTCCAGGCCGTCGTCGCCGAGGTCCTGTGCCGTAAAGAACAGCCATTCACCGTTCGCGGATTCGCAGGCTTCCTGGACGGACTGCGGCGCAGCGCCTGGACGCAGCGCTGTCGCCTCGCCGCCCGCGGCGGGGACGCTATAGATACCCGAGGCGATATCGGCGTCGTGCCCTTCATGGAGTGAGGCGACAAAGTAGACGCTCTCACCGTTGCGACTGAAGGACGGCGAAGTGTGGTCGGCTTCGCCGAACGTCAACTGCACCGCAGGCGGTAACAGTCCCGCCGCCTCCGCCCCGCGGGCTTTGGCGGCCCTCCCCACAGGAACCACAGGAGGTTCCGCTCCGATCTCGGGGACGTCGACGACGAAGAGTTGGGCGGGCTTGTCCGCGGTGTAGCCCAGTCCATTGAGCCTGTATTGGTTGCCGGTGATCAACCGTGCGTCTTCGCTGCCTGCCCCGACCCCGTCAACCGTTCCGTAACGGCCTTCTTCGGGAACCCGTGAGGAAAACACAATCCTGCGCGAATCGGGCGCCCAGGAAAACTCCGAGACTCCCAACTTCTGTTCCGTGATCGCTTGCGGCTCCCCGCCGTCGGCCTCCACCACATGCAGTTGCGGCTTGCCGTCCGGCGTCGCCCGGAGGAATGCCAACGCGCTGCCGTCGGGCGAAAACGCGGGTGCGGTGTCCCGGAAGCCACGGGTGATCCGACGGGGCGGTATCGCGGGGTCAAAGGGAACACTCCAAAGTTGCCCGACGTACGCATCGGCGTCGAAGTCGGGCCGCGTCACGGACACGACGGCGCGGGTGCCGTCGGGATGGGCGGCGGGGGCGGAGACGGAATTCAGCAGCGGGAGTTGTTCGGCTTTCACGCTGGTGAGCCTAGCGGCCGTCATGGCATGACGATATGTGCCACTCCGGCCGCCGTAGGATTGTCCGTATGCTTTCCGACGCCGTCCCTGCCCTGCGCTGCCCGGTATGCCAGGGTCCGTTCGGCCTGGGCGGGGCAGCGCCATTATCCTTGCGTTGCGTCGCCGGCCACAGTTTCGACGCCGCCAAACAGGGCTACTTCAATCTGCTCAGCGGCAAGGGCACGGTCTTCGAGGCCGACACGGCAGAGATGGTCGCAGCCCGCAACGAATTCCTGGGCGCGGGCCATTACGCTCCCCTCGCTGAGGCGATCGCGGAGCTGGCGTCACCGGTACTGTGGGCACCGGGATCCCTCATCCTGGATTCAGGGACCGGCACCGGCCACTACCTGCGCACAGTGCTGGACCGCACTCCTACAGCGGCAATTGGCATCGACATCTCGAAGTTCGCCCTTCGCCGGGCAGCACGGTTGAATCCCGGCGCCATCAATCTCGTGTGGGATATTTGGCGTCCCCTGCCGATCGCCGACCGCGCAGTGGATGCCATCATCGTGGTCTTCGCACCGCGGAATCCCCCGGAATTTGCCCGGGTGCTGCGTCCAGGCGGCCGGATGATCGTGGTGACTCCGCGCAACGGACACCTTGTGGAGATTGCCGAACGGACTGGAATGCTGGGCATTGAGCCGGGCAAAGACGAGCGCCTTGCGGAGTCCATGCAGGAGTTCTTCACCGTCGCGGACACCATTCAACTCGACGTGGACCTCAAACTCGACGGCCGGGACCTCGCCGATGTTGCCTTTATGGGACCGGCAGGCCACCACCTTGAACGCTCCGCCCTCTTGGCGTCGACGGCCACGGAAACGTCCGTCCATGCCACTGCGAAGTTCACCCTCAGCGTTTTCACAGCGCCGGAGGACGGCTCCTAACGGGAACCTTCGCGCCGGGCTAGGATGGAAAAACAGCGACTGTGATCTTGCCGACGCTGCAGTCCGGATCAGGCCGGCTGCTGCCGCAGGTCCGGAAACAGGGGGAACGATGTTTGAATGGCTTGGCAGCAACTGGTGGGCCCTCTGGCTCACGGTGTTTCTTGCTTTCGCCGTGGTGGAGATGCTGACGCTCAGCTTCTTCTTCATCATGCTCGGGGCCGGCGCGCTGGCTGCCCTCGCCGCTGACTTTGCCGGAGCCGATCTCTGGTTGCAGATCGTCGTCTTTTGCATCGTGTCCCTGCTGATGATCGCGTTCGTCCGTCCTATCGCACTCAAGCATTTGCACAAGGGGCCCGCCGAGCAACGTACCAACGTGGACCGCCTGATCGGCCAATCAGCGCTCGTCATGGAGCCGGTCACCGCGACCGCAGGACTGGTCAAGATCGGCGGCGACGTGTGGAGCGCCCGCAGCGCGGCTGGAATCATCGACGCCGGCCAGACCGTGCAGGTCACCAGGATTGACGGCGCGACGGCGGTAGTCGCCTCCACAGCGGAAGACAGCCCGCACTGAGCAGCGTCCCGCCATGGCACAAGCCGCTGCGTTCTACGACGAGTGTTCGGCCTATCACCGCACATAACCGCATCAAATACGTAACTGGGGAATGAAGGAGATGTATGGACAGCTTGGGAGGAACTGCAGCCGCGATCGTGCTGCTAGTTCTCGTCATATTCGTGATTATCGTTTTGGTCCGCTCGATCAGGATCATCCCGCAAGCGCGCGCCGGCGTCGTAGAACGCCTCGGTAAGTACCAGCGCACGCTCAACCCCGGGCTCACCATCCTGATCCCGTTTGTCGACCGTCTGCTGCCGCTGTTGGATCTTCGCGAACAAGTGGTTTCCTTCCCGCCGCAGCCGGTGATCACCGAGGACAACCTGGTTGTCTCGATCGACACCGTGGTCTACTTCCAGGTCACGGATCCCCGGGCCGCGACCTACGAGATCGCCAACTACATCCAGGCTGTTGAACAGCTCACGACCACGACGCTCCGCAACGTCGTGGGCGGCTTGAATCTTGAAGAAGCGCTCACCTCCCGCGACCAGATCAACGGCCAGCTCCGGGGGGTCCTCGACGAAGCCACAGGACGCTGGGGAATCCGCGTTTCACGCGTCGAACTCAAGGCAATCGACCCGCCGCACTCCATCCAGGACTCAATGGAGAAGCAGATGCGGGCCGAGCGCGACCGTCGTGCTGCGATTCTGACCGCCGAAGGCACCAAGCAATCGCAGATCCTGACGGCCGAGGGGCAACGGCAAGCTGCAATCCTGGCCGCAGAGGGTGACGCCAAGGCAGCCATCCTCCGCGCTGATGGCGAAGCCCAGGCCATTCAGAAGGTCTTCGACGCCATCCACAAGGGCAACCCGGACCAAAAGCTTCTGGCCTACCAGTACCTTCAGATCCTGCCGAAGATTGCGGAGGGATCATCCAACAAGCTATGGATCATCCCGAGCGAGGTAGGTGAGGCCCTCAAGGGCATCGGCGGTGCACTGGGTGGCACCAACGGCGGATCGGGCGTTGCTGACCTGTTCAGCGATTCCACAAAGCCGTCAGCCGAGGTTCCTGCACAGGATGGCACTGCGGCCGTAAGTTCCGGACACGCCCGGTCGACGCCAGCTACACAAGAACCGCCGGCGTAACTGCGGACAGTTTGCAAGGGGACCGGCCAGATTCCTGGCCGGTCCCCTTCGCTTTGTCCTGACCGCTTCGATCCGCGTATAATGGTGTATTTGTCCGGCCGGTTCAATCCGAACGGAACATTAACGCTTGGTCAGGCGTTTCATCTAGTGATGCAACGTGTGCAGACAGTAGTCCGGGCGGCGCCTTGCGGCGCCCGGCTAGCGCGGAGCATGGTTCCGCGAACAGACAGAGGGAGTAATCATGAGCGATCGCAGCCTGCGGGGCATGCGTCTTGGCGCCCAGAGCATGGAAACCGAATCCGGTGTGGAGCCGGCGCCGCGTCAGCGGGTTGAATACCGCTGCGCGGACGGAGAGCAGGTCTTCGTCACCTTCTCCTCCGAAGCCGAGATCCCTCCCGTCTGGGTTTCCAAGACCGGCAAGGAAGCGCTCCTGGTTGATGGCGAACGCCCCGTTGACACCAACGAAAAGGCCGTCCGCACCCACTGGGATATGCTGCTGGAACGGCGCAGCCTTCCCGAGCTCGAGCAGATCCTCGAAGACCGCCTGAACATCCTGCGCGAACGTCGCGGGGAACGCCGCTCGGCATAGCGGCACAGTTCCTAGGGGAACAGTTTCACGACGAAGGCCGGGTCCGCACTCCTCACGAGCGCGGACCCGGCCTTTTCTGTTGGACCTACTTTGAGACCCGGGTCTTCTTCCCGGTCAAGGCGGCCCAGCGCGAGGCGAGCCCCCACTTGGTGACGTTGATCATGGCCTCAACAACAATGTTGCCGCTCATCTTGGAGGCCCCGAGCTCGCGCTCAACGAACGTGATCGGGCGTTCGACGATCTTCAAGCCAAGCTTGGCGACCCGCCATGCGAGGTCCACTTGGAAGCCGTAGCCGACTGATTCGACCTGGTCCAGCTTGAGCGCCTCCAGGGTGCTGCGCCGGAATGCACGGTAGCCGCCGGTGATGTCTTTGATCTTCAAGCCAAGCATGAGCCGGGCATAGGTGCTTCCCGTGCGCGAAATCGCTTGACGGTAGAGCGGCCAGTTCACCGTGCCGCCACCCGGAACCCAGCGTGAACCCATGGCGAGGTCGGCGCCGTCGTTGATCGCATCCAGCAGCAACGGAAGTTGCTCGGGCTGGTGCGAACCATCGGCGTCCATCTCGACGAGGACGTCGTAGCCGGCCGCCAGGCCCCATTTGAATCCGGCAATGTACGCGGCTCCAAGGCCTTCCTTGCCCTTGCGGTGCAGGACATGGACCTGGCTATCCTCGGCTGCGATGCTGTCGGCGAGCTGTCCCGTGCCGTCAGGGCTGTTGTCATCGACAACCAGGACGTCGGACGCGGGCACAGCCGCGCGCAGCCGTCCGAGGGTCTTGGGTAGCGATTCCAGCTCGTTGTACGTGGGGATGATCGTCAGGACACGCAAGAAGAGGCCTTTCCTTGATGGAGCGGTCAGTCGGCCGGAGCAGCAGCGTGGCTGGCATTCAGGCGCAACTCTCCATTATAGAACGACAACTTGCCGTACCTGGGGCCACCTGTGGCGTCCGCCACACGGGTCGTGCTTGGTCGCGGGCAGGTCCACTCGCCCAGGTCCAGTGCCGGCCCGGTGTGTTGACCTCGAGGCCGAACCGTTTTCTGCGGCACAGTGGACCTGCCCACTACGAGTGCCACGGTCTTGGAAAACGGGTCCGATAACTGTTTTTGGCAGCGGACCCCACCGCGGCCAGACAACCAGGTATTCCCTGTGGAAGCCTGTTGACCCTAAATGCTACGGACTTCACAAATCCTGTCAAGCGCCGCCTGAGCTGGGGCTTTGTCCATACACGCAGGTCAGGGGCCTTCAGGATCAGCAAAACCACCTGCAACTATGACCGCAAATTTCCACTTGCGAAGATCTCCTGGCCTTCGCGCACAGTCTGCAGGCAAGCGGGATCGCTACCACTGTCCAGCGCGGGGAGGAGGGGCGTCCGTGCGCGTGGATCGGTGGACCACGACTGGACGCGGTCATCGGCCACTTGCACCATCAGCTCTTCAACTTCCCACACCGCGAAACTTGCCGGGGCCCCGGGAACCAATTGCCCCATCAGCGGATTGCGCTCCTGGCCGGCCCGCCAACCGGCACGGGTGTGCCCGAGGAAAGCTGCCCGTGCCGAAATGCGTTGATCCGGATTGCTGTGTTCCAGGCATGCCCTGACGCTGGACCATGGGCGCAAGGGGGTGACCGGACTATCGCTTCCAAAGCACACCGGCACGCCGGTGGAGTAGTACGAAGCGAAAGGGTTCATGGCCACGCTTCGCGCCCCCAGACGCTGATCGTACATTTTCCCTGCCCCGCCCCAGGCGGCATCGAAGGCCGGCTGTGCGCTCACTGTAATCGAATACTTCGCAAGTCGGGCGAGATCGCCTGCGTCCGCCATTTCCACATGCTCGAGGCGGTGCGCGGCGGCACGGACCCGCTGCTCCCCCACCTCCGACGCGGCAAGGTCAAAGGCATCCAGTGCCGTCTTCAGTCCCGCGTCGCCAATGACGTGGAAGCCTGCCTGGATACCGAGCGCCGAACAGGCCGCAATGTGGCCGGCAGCTTCGTCGACCGAGATGTAGAGGCTTCCGCGGTGGCCCGGAGCGTCGGCGTAGTCTGCGCTGAGGGCAGCCGTTCGCGAACCGATGGAACCATCGATGTTCAAATCACCGGCCAGGCCAAGAACGGGCACCCCCAAGCCTTCCAGGATGGCAGAGGCGTGCTCGGCCGATGTGGCGAGTTCGCCCCAATAGGGAAGGATTCCGGGGACGCCCACGCTGCCCTCGTTCCACGACGCGGAGTTCCACGACGAAGACATCCGAAGGTCGTCTGCACTGCAAATGTGCGGGGCGGCCATTTCGGCCAAGGCGACATAGCCGTTGGCCGCGGCCTCGCGGAGGGCCAGTTCCTGGTAACGGCGGCGTTCGGCGTCGGGGAACTGCCTGGCGACCAGTCGCGCAGCGGTGTGGGCGGCTCTCAGGACGTGCGCGGAACCATCGTAGCCATCAAGGCCGTCCAGTCCCGCCGCGGACGCCAAGGAGGATGAGGCAAGGGCAGAGTGCGCATCCACGCGCGCCAGGTACACCTTGCGGCCGCCCGCGGCGCGGTCGAGCTCCTCCGGCGTGGGCAGGGTCTTTTCGTGCCACACCGACTCATCCCAACCGTGGCCAAGCACGACGCCGGTGGTACCAAGAGCCTTGGCGGCCAAGGCGACGGCGTCGAGCAGTTCCCGTGCCGAGCGTACCCCGGTGAGTTGGAGGGAATCGGAAGCAATTCCGGTCTCGGTGAGATGCATGTGAGAGTCTACGAAGCCGGGCGCCAGCAAAGCTCCCCGGAGATCAATGACTTCCATCGAAGAATCCGCGATCGACGTAGCTGCCTGCTCCGAACCAACCCAGGCAACAGTGTCTCCGTCAACCAGCATTGCGCTCGCGAAGGGATCGGCGGCTGTATAGACGGAGCCGTTCCGGTACATCGTGACCTTGCGGGGCCGGGTTTCGGCGGGCGCGCCTGAATGGGTCATGGATATGCTCCTTGCTGGGAATCTGTGTGGTGTGTCAGGAGACGTTGGAGTACGCGACGACGCCGCGGCGGACCAGATCGATCGCTTCGCGGCACATCTTGGTTTGGCGTCGTTCAAGACCTGGAATCTTGGCCATCTGGTCCAGCAGGTCGATGACCTGCTTCGCCCAGCGCACAAAGTCACCTGCGGCGAGGTCGGTGCCGCTGAGGACCTCTTGGAGATGGCGGCCTTTCGCCCATTTGAAGATGGGCCAGACGAGGCCGAGTTCAGGCTCGGCGGTCAAGGGCAGCCTGTTCTTGTCCTCGACGTCCTCCAGCGCAGACCATTCACGCACCACGATGTCCACGGATGTTTCGAGGGAAACGGACGGCATTTTGGGTCGCAGGCCGCGATCATCGCGCTTGGCTTGATAGACCATCGTGCTCGCCAGCGCCGCCAACTCGGCGCCATCGAGGTCCTTGATGGCCCCTTGGCGGATGGATTGGGAGATCAGCAGGTCCTTTTCGCCGTAGATACGGCGCAGGCGCTGGCCGTCCGCGCTGATGGTGACATGGCCGGCGTCGGAGGTCTGGAGGTAACCGTAGGCGGCGAGGACATCGCACACACGGTCGAATGTCTTAGCGATCGTGTTGGTGCGGCCCTGGATCTGCCGGACGAGCCCGTCGGTCTCATGGCGAAGCTTCCACCAACGCTCGGCCCAGCGGGCATGGTCCTCGCGTTCGCTGCAGCCGTGGCAAGGATGGGCGCGCAATGCCCGGCGGAGGTCTGCGATCTTCTTTTCCTGGTCCGGCATGTACCGGGCACGGCCGAAGTCCTCGCTCCGGTTCGTGCCACGGGCTGGCGGACGCCCCTCCCGCACGGCATTCCGCATGGCGGATGCCAGATCACGACGGGATTTGGGCAGCTTCGCGTTGAAGGACTTCGGAATCCGGATCCAGGACACGGGCGCGACCGGACCTTCGACTTCGTGGGCACCGATCCTGTGGAGCTGGTTGTCTTCCGTGAGGACCGCGGGGCGCGGTTCACGCGAGTCGGGATCGGCGTTGAGCACGACGGCGTAACCTGGCGTGCGTCCGCCCGGAACTTTGACGATGTCGCCGGGCATGAGCCGGGAGAGGGAGTCCACGGTCAGGGACTTGCGGGCCCGGGACGTGCTCCTCGAGGCAAATTGCTCGGCGTCGCTGAGATCGCGCCGAAGCTTCGCGTACTCGGTGAAGTCGCCCAGGTGGCACTTCATGGACTCCGCGTAACCGGCCAGCGACTCTTCGCGGCTTCGAACCTGCCGGGCCAGCCCCACCACGGAACGGTCCGCCTGGAACTGGGCGAACGACGATTCGAGGATTTGCCGTGCCCTCGGCCGACCGAACTGGGCAATCAGGTTGATGCTCATGTTGTACGTCGGCCGAAAGCTCGAGTTGAGCGGATAGGTGCGCCGCGAAGCGAGGCCGGCGACGGCGGCAGGATCAGTACCCGGCTGCCAAAGGACCACGGCGTGGCCTTCGACGTCGATTCCACGCCTTCCCGCACGGCCGGTCAACTGGGTGTACTCCCCCGCGGTGATGTTGACGTGCGCTTCGCCGTTGAACTTGTCGAGCTTCTCCAGGACAACGCAGCGGGCCGGCATGTTGACGCCCAGGGCGAGGGTCTCCGTGGCAAAGACGGCCTTCACTAAGCCATCGGCGAAGAGTTTCTCGACGACTTCCTTGAATGTCGGCAACAAACCGGCATGGTGCGCCGCGAGCCCCCGGAGCAGGCCGTCACGCCAACTCCAAAAGCCCAGGACATCGAGGTCATCTGCGGGAATCTCGCGGCTCGCCTCATCCACCCGGGACGCGATGATCTGTTGTTCCCGCTCTGTGGTCAGCCACAGCCCGGCCGCGGCACACTGCGCCACCGCCCCGTCGCAGCCGGCGCGGGAAAAAATGAAGGTAATGGCCGGAAGCAGCCCTTGGCGGTCCAGGCTCGCAATGATCTGGGGCCGGCTGGCCTTGCGCACCGGGCTTCGCTGCTCGCTGGCAGTGTTGTCACGCTGACGGTCCTGCCGGCGGCGGCTGCGTCCGCCGTGGCCGAAGCGGCCACGGAAGTTCATCTGGCTTTCCGCCCGGGCCATCGACAATAGCTCCGGGTTGACCTCGAATTCCCTCTGCAGGGGGCTCCGGTCCGGCTCCCGTACTGCCTCCGGCGCCGGTGCTTCGCCCTCCGGCGCCTCGGGAGCGATCTCGTCGAAGCTGGTATCCCCGGCGAAGAGATCGACGATCTCACGCCCCACCATGACGTGCTGCCACAAGGGGACGGGACGGTGTTCGGAGACAATCACATCCGTGTCTCCGCGCACTGTGTCCAGCCACGCACCAAACTCTTCCGCGTTGGACACCGTGGCGCTGAGGGAAACCACTTGCACTTCACTGGGCAGGTGGATGATCACCTCTTCCCAGACTGCACCGCGGAAGCGGTCTGCCAGGTAGTGCACCTCGTCCATCACGACGTAGCCAAGGTCCCCCAGGGTGTCCGAGTCGGCGTACAACATGTTCCTCAGGACCTCGGTGGTCATCACCACGATCGGAGCCTCGCCGTTGATGGTGGTGTCACCGGTCAGCAGTCCCACGTTTGAGGCACCGTACTTCGCCGAGAGCTCGGAGAACTTCTGGTTGCTTAGTGCTTTGATGGGCGTTGTATAAAACGCTTTGAGCCCGCGTTCGAGCGCCAGGTAGATGGCGAACTCGCCGACGATTGTCTTCCCGGCCCCCGTGGGCGCCGCCACGAGCACTCCCTTGCCTTCCTGGAGCGAACGGCACGCGTCGCGCTGAAAGTCGTCAAGCTCGAACTCAAGTGACTGGGCAAAAGTGCCCAGATAGGTTTTCGACTCAGCACTCCGTTGCGCTGCGGCGTGAAAGGCTTCTGAGGGCGAAAGGGCCCCTGAATTGGAGGACATGCTTCAAGCCTAATGGCCGTGAGACTACAGATTCTCCAGATCGGAGGCAGGTGTGGCGACGTCGGCTGTGGCTTCCGTCTCGGCGGTAATCTTCGACTGCTGGCGCGCGCGACGTTTGTCGTTCAGCATGCAGAGTCCGATCGCGGCGAAGAAGAGCACCAAGAGCGGACCGGCGAGCATGAACATTGACAGCGCGTCCGCACCGGGCGCGGCAACGGCTGCCAGGACAAACACGAGGAAGACCGTGATGCGCCAGGCCTTGAGTATTGTCCTGCCGCTCAAGATGCCCGCCATGTTGACGCCCACCAACACCACCGGCACCAGGAAAGCGATGCCGAGGAAAAGAAGCATATGCGTGGCGAATGTCAGGTACTGGGATGCGTCGATGTTGTTGGCGCCGTTTTGTGGCGTGAACTGCAGCAGTGCGCGCACCACGTTCGGGATGACCGTCCATGCGACATACACGCCAGCCAGGAACAACGGCACCGCCGCGGCCATGTACCCGAGCGTGTAGCGGCGCTCTTTCTTGGTCAGGCCGGGAGTAATGAAGGCCCAGACCTGGTAGATCCAGATGGGGCTCGAGAGCACCAAGCCGATCTGAATGGCAATGCGTAGCTTGAAGTCGAAAGGATCCCCTACGCTCGCGAAGTTCAGGACCGCGGTTCGCTTGGTCTCTTCGGCGATCTTGATCAACGGATCCGACAGGCTGTTGACTACGGGCTCATAGAGGAACCACCCTGCCACGGCGCCTAGGAGAACGCCGATAGCAGACTTGATCAGCCGATTCTTAAGCTCCTTCAGGTGGTCTAGGAGCGCCATCCGCCCTTCGGGGTTGGCTTTGCGGCCCGTCTTCGTTGCCACTACTGCTTAGCTACGGGTTGCAGGCGGAACGTCAGTGTCGTTGCCGCTCTTGTTCGCTTCGGGGTGGTTGACCACTTTGCCTTCAACGGGGTCCGTGTCGTCCTTGGCCGCCGGCTTGCCGTCGTTCTTCATTTCCTTGACTTCGGATCTGATGATGCGCATCGACTGGCCGAGGCTGCGGGCCATGGCAGGCAGCTTGGGTGCCGCGAACAGCAGCAGGGCCACGATGATGATAATGACAATTGGCCAAGGGCCATCAAATAGTCGTCCCACGGGAAGTCCTTTCGTTGGAATACATCCTACGTCTAACTGAAATCGATGTCGTGCAGAGACTGGGGTTGGCCCCGTTCCGCTTTGCGCTTAACGCGCTTTTGGCGACGCACTTCCTGGCGGGAGGCCTTGGCCGTCACGTAATCATGACGCATCTGTTCCGGTGAGGCAAAAACGGCTGCGCCGAACACTTTCACCGACGCCTCGCCGTCGTCGTCGGCGCGATCGGGAAGGTGCGAGCGGTGACCTAGCCGCTCCCCTGCGGCACTCAATTCGTGCACCGTGGCCATGAACTTCCGGAAAAGCCGGACGCCCAGCAGGACATAGCAAAGCAGCGACACCGCAATCAGCGCGAGCCATAAAAGGATCCAGGACCACCAAGGCATTTGAGTAGTCTAACCAGCCTTCATTGCTTGTATTGGGCAAGTGCGGCAGCCACCCAGGCTGCCGAGGCGTCGGCAAGCTCTGCGGGCTGCAAAATACGGGCAGCACCGCCATGCTGCGCAACGAACATCGGCAACCAGTCCGCGTTTCCGAACCGTACCTCGGCGAGCAAGCCGCCGTCAGGGAGCACTGCCGTCCGATCCGCATAATAGTCATCCGCCAGCCCGACGCCCTGCCGGGTCAATTGGAGGACAACGACGACGTCGTCGTCGTTCGGCGTGTACAGCTTCACCGGGACGCCTTCCTCGGCGCCCGCACTCTTGGAAACCGGACGGCCGTTGGGCGCGATCTCCTCGATACGGTCGAGGCGGAAGTTCCGCAGACCGGCTTTGCTGTGGCAGTACGCCTCGAAGTACCAGGTGTTGTCCAAGGAATAGAGCCGGAAAGGGTCGACGTCCCGTTCGGAAACCGAGTCGCGTTGCTGTGACAGGTAGCGAAGCCGCAATTGATGACCCGACTGAATCGCCTTTGTGATCGTGTCGAACGGCCCGGCCTCGGCCGGGGTGACGGGCGGGCCGGCGACGGCCGCCGCCAGACGGCCGGCCTCCCCCGCCGCGCCGGTGAGCTTCAGGGTCACGGACTCCAGGGCTCCGCTTTGCTCGTCCTCCGACATTCCGGCCTGGGCAGGAAGGCCGCCCAGGGTCGCCAGGCCCGTCAGCAGGGCGCACGCCTCGTCAACACTGAAGCCGATGGGCCGGTTGAGTTCGAGGTGCTCGCGGATGTAGACGTGCTCGTTTTCCCAATCGATGTCGAACAAGTCATCCGGATAGCCTTCGGGGCGGCCGGAGCAAATCAGGATCTTCAGGTCGTCGACGAGTTCCTCACGGGTGACACCGAAACGGTCTGCCACCTCCTGGATGGGCAGGCCCTGGTTGTGGACGAGGAACGGGACCAGCTGGAGCATGCGGTTGAGTTGGTCTTCCGAGGTCCGCTTGCGCGCCCGCGGCGCCGGTCCGGCGCCGGAGAAGCGGATCTCGACGGCGGGGCTCGAGCCGAACGCGGCGGCAGCTTCAAGGCGCCGGATCACGGCGTCGCGTAGCTCGGGAGGTCCGGCCACAAGCACGTGGGGACCATAGGAGGCCAGTTCTTCGGCGAGCAGCTCACTGTCCCGGAACGGCACGGAGAGGCGGTCCCTGCCCGCCTGGAAGCCGCTGGCGCCCCTGGCCCCGGTGACACTCACCGCGCGCTTGCGAAGACCCAGCAAACGGCCTTCGGCGACGTCGAGGTGGGCTTCCTGGAGGGGAAGTTCGCTGAGGCTGTCCAGTTCAGCACGGGTATCAAACCCTGCGGGTATCTCACAGTGATACCCGGTCTCAACATGAACGTCGCTCGTCATCCGGGACAGCCGGAAAAAGCGTTTCGCGTTCCGGCCCCGGTCGAAGCCCACCAGGTACCACTGGCCGAACCGGCTCCCGAGGCCCCAAGGCTCTACCATGCGACGTTCGTCTTTACCGGTGCTCGCGGCACGGTAGCCGAAACTCACGGGGTGCTGGCCGTTCATGGCCACGATGATGTCGTCAAAGGCCTGGCCGGCGGGCTTGATGCGCGGCTGGACGCCGGCGGGGAGTTCGACGTCGGCAAGGTCGCCGGAAGCCTGCAGCTTCCGTAGCGCGCTTGCAGCAGCTGAGCCGAGCGCCGCGCGTTCCCATAGCTGCGCAGCCAGCAGCAATACCGTGCCCTCGGCCGGGGTCAGGTGCACATACGGCAGGCGATTGGATTCCTTGCCGATGCGGTAGCGGGTCGAAGCTGGATCGTCCGAGCCGAACCCGTGGTCGAGGAGGGTTTCGATGTCGAAGCCAAACCGCTTTAGTTCTGACTTGTCCCGTTCAAACATGCGTCCGAACGCGACGTCGCTGTCGTCGGCGTCGTGATAGACCTTCTGCCTGAGAACAGCCCGGGACAGCCCGTATTTCGTGTTCAGGAGGGCGACCAGGAGGTTCAGGAGTCGTTCGGTTCGTGATGCGGACACGCTTGCTACGTTACTAAATTCCTCCGGTAAAGGCGGAAGGCGCGTCTGCGGCCCGGATTTCTCCGGCTGCAGACGCGCCTTCCCAAGCAGTGGAACTTAGTGCTGCGAAACCTAGCGGACGGCCACGAGGTCCACCACGAAGATCAGGGCTTCGTTGGGTTTGATGGCCCCGCCGGCGCCACGGGAACCGTAGGCAAGCTCGGAGGGGATCTCGAGGCGACGGCGGCCGCCGACCTTCATGCCAAGGAGTCCTTGGTCCCAACCCTGGATGACCTGGCCGACTCCCACGCGGAAGTCCAGCGGTGCGCCACGGCCCCATGATGCGTCGAATTCCTCGCCGGTGGACCAGGCGACGCCAACGTAGTGGGTCGAGACGGTGTCGCCGGCCTTGGCCTCGGCGCCGTCACCAACGACGATGTCCTTGATAACAAGTTCCGTGGGGACGTCGCCCTCCGGGAAGTCGATCTCCGGCTTGGTGCGGTCATAATCGCGCTGACCAAATGACATAGGTACTCCTCAATGTGATAGGGACGGTGTTGCGGAATTTTTCGGAAGGCTACTGGGCGCCCAGGATGTCGACGACGAAGACGAGGTCGCCCGTGGGCTGGCCCTGGCCCGCGGCGGCATCGCCATATGCGAGGCTCTTGGGGATGACCAGGAGGACACGGGAACCGACGGTCTTGCCCGCAAGTCCTTGCGTCCAGCCCTTGATGACGCCGTTGAGCGCGAAGCTGGCGGTCTGGCCCTTGTCGTAGCTGGAGTCGAACTTCTTGCCATCAGCCAAGGTGACGCCGACGTAGTTGACCGTCAGGGTGTCTGTCTCCTTGACGACTGCGCCCTTGCCCTTGATGAGGTCCTGCGAGACGAGGGCCTCCGGAGCCTTCGCGCCGTCGACGGAAATCTGCGGAATTCCCTTGTCATCGACCTTGACCGTGGGGAGGCCGGCGGGCGGAGTAACGGTATCGCCCTCGGGCTTGGCCAGGGGCTTGACTGCGTCCTTGACGCCAGTGACCTTGAAGACCACCAGCTGGGATGACGTTGCGGCTGCTTCGGCCGACGCCGGAGTCCCCGGAACGGCGAAAGCGATGTCAGCGCCCACCTTCGCACCGACCAGCGCGTTGTAAAGCACAGCGCTGCCGGTCTTGAGCTGGTCGTTCAGTTCGACGGGCTGGGACCCTGTCGGGAATGTGTCTTCGAGGGTCTTGCCGTCCTTGCCGTCGACGGCAATGTAGGTGATCTGCGCCACCTGGCCGGCTTTCACCTTGTCGCCGGTGCCGTCGCTGACCATCTTGATGGTCGGCTGCGTCACGTCCAAAGGCTTGTTGAATTCCAGGCCGGGTGCCTTCTTGTCTCCATTGTCGGAGACCTTGAGGGAATCCAGCTTGGCGACTTCGCCGGCGGACTGACTGGTGGGCTCCGGGGTCGCTGTTGGTGCCGGACTTCCGCCGCAGGCGGTAATCAGCAAGAGGCCGGGGATAAGAATTGCTAGTAGACGTCGCACAAATTGAACTTTCGTCGGGGCAAAAGGAGGGCATGGCCGGGCCATGCGCGTAGAGGCCTGTTAAAAGGCCAACCTCCAGAGTAGCCGGTGAAACTGGGAGTCAGCCCATCGAGTCCAGGAGGGCATCCACTCTTTCGTCGACGCTGCGGAAGGGATCCTTGCACAAAATCGTCTGGTGCGCGCGGTCGTTCAACTTCAGATGGACCCAATCCACGGTGTAGTCGCGGCCGAGTTCCTGTGCGCGCCGGACGAAGTCGCCGCGGAGTTTTGCCCGGGTGGTCTGCGGCGGCGCATCCACGGCATCCTTGATATCCGTGTCGGCCACGAGGCGTCGCGCCGCGCCGCGGGATTGGAGGAGGAAGAAGAGCCCCCGCTTGCGCGAGATGTCGTGATAGGTCAGGTCCAATTGCGCGATCCGCGAGGAATCGAGGCCGATTCCATGGCGACGCATGTACCCATCCATCAGCTTCTTCTTGATGGCCCAGTCCACTTCCGTGTCTATTCCGCTGGTGTCTCCGCTATCGATCGCGTCCAGCGTCCGCTCCCAAAGATCCAGGATGAGCGGCACATGCGGATTGTGGGCTCCATTCGAGGCTACAAAGGCGGTGACCTTTGCAAGGTACTCACGCTGGATGTCCAGTGCGGTCAGCTGCCTGCCGTTGGCCAGGCGCACCAAGGCTTTGCCGCTGAGATCATGCGAGATTTCGCGGATGCTGCGGATGGGGTTCTCCATGCGCATGTCCCGCATGATCACTCCGGCCTCAATCATGCGCAGGAGCAGGTCCACCGTCCCCACCTTCAACAAGGCGGTGGTCTCGGACATGTTGGAATCGCCGACGATCACGTGCAGACGGCGGAAGAACTCGGCATCGGCGTGCGGCTCGTCACGGGTGTTGATGATGGGGCGGGACCTCGTCGTCGCGGAGGACACGCCTTCCCAAATGTGGTCGGCACGCTGGGAGAACGCGAAAGTGGCCCCGTGGGGTGTCTTCAGGACCTTGCCCGCACCGGCAAACAGCTGCCGTGTGACGAGGAAGGGAATGAGGATCTCGGCGAGGCGCGAGAACTCGCCGCGCCGCGGAATCAGATAGTTTTCGTGGCTGCCGTAGGAATTGCCGGCTGAATCGGTGTTGTTCTTGAACAGGTAGACCGTTCCGTTGAATCCCTCCGCCGCAAGCCGAGCCTGTGCTTCATCAACGAGGTCATCGAGAATGAGCTCCCCGGCCCGGTCGTGGGCGATCAGCTGCGCGAGGTCGTCGCATTCCGCGGTGGCGTACTCGGGGTGCGAGCCGACATCCAGGTACAGGCGCGAGCCATTCGTGAGGAAGACGTTGGAGGAACGGCCCCAGCTCACTACTTTGCGGAAGAGGTATCTGGCGACTTCCTCTGGAGCCAATGGCCGCGAGTCGGGGCTCGAGTACGAAATACCGAACTCCGTTTCGATCCCGAATATCCTTTTGTCCATCTCAGGCCTCCCCTGCCAGCAGCTGCGTGATTTCTTCTGCCCTGAGCCGCCGGAAGGCCCGCCGGGATCCGCGCCCGCTTTCCGGACTTCGGTCCAACACGGCGGCCTCGACTGCGGTACCGGGCAGGGCGTCCACTTCCTTGTCTGTGGCCAGCGCCTTGACGGCCAGTCGCAGTGCGCCGGCCAGGTCAAGGTCAGCCTTCCAACCGCGGGCCACGGTCTCGGCTACTTGCTCGGCCAAGCCGCCCATCACCACAAAACCGTGCTCGTCGGCAATCGAACCGTCGAAAGTCAGCCGATAAAGATGGTCCTCGGCCTGCGTGTGCCCGACCTCTGCAACCGCAAGTTCAACTTCGAACGGCTTTTGTTCCGCCGTGAAGACGGCGCCAAGGCTCTGCGCATAGACGCTGGCCAGACCGCGGGCAGTGACGTCCTCGCGATCGTATGAATAGCCGCGGACGTCAGCGTAGCGGACACCCGCTTGCCGAAGACTCTCAAACTCGTTGTACTTGCCCACGGCGGCGAACGCGATCTTGTCGTAGATCTCACCGATCTTGTGGAGCGACGGCGACGGGTTTTCCGCGACCAGCGCGATGCCGTCAGCGCAACTGATCACGACGACGGAACGGCCGCGGGCGATGCCCTTCCGCGCGAAATCCGCACGGTCCTTCATCAGTTGTTCGGGCGAAACATAAAACTGCTGGGTCATCTCAGGCCTCCCGTCCGGCAACTGTGCGTGATTCAACAATGGATCCAGCGATGGCCGCCAACTCCCGTTCCGACACCCGGCGGGCTCCGGCGCGGTTGACGGTATATACCACCGGCCAGAGCTGCCGGACCGGGTCCGGACCGCCCGTGGCGGAGTCGTCGTCGGCGGCGTCATAGAGGGCTTCGACCGCGACGGCGACAGCCTCGTCTTCAGTGAGGTTCGGCCGCCACAGTTTTTTCAAGGCGCCACGTGCGAAGACGGAACCCGAACCGACCGAATGGTGCTCCAATTCCTCGTACCTTCCGCCGGTGACATCGTAGGAGAAAAGCCGTCCCACGCCGGTTGCCTGGTCGAAGCCCGCGAAGAGCGGGATCACCGCGAGACCCTGCATGGCCATCGGCAGGTTGCCCCGGATCATGGCACCAAGCCGGTTGGCTTTGCCGTCCAAGCTCAGCAGCGTGCCTTCGATCTTTTCGTAGTGTTCCAGTTCCACCTGGAACAACCGTGTGATGTCGATGGCCAGGCCCGCTGTCCCGGCAATTCCCAGGACGGAGTATTCGTCGGCCGGGAAGACCTTTTCGATGTGCCTGCTGGCGATCACGTTGCCCATGGTGGCACGCCGATCCCCCGCCATCAGGACGCCGCCGGGGTAACTGAGGGCGACGATTGTTGTGGCATGGGGCACCGGCGGAATCTGTCCCGCGGGCAGCGTTTGACTAAAGGGAAGGAGTTCAGGCCTGGAGCGTTGCAGATGCTCTATGAACGAAGACGTTGCTTGGGTGGCCAGGTGGCCGGCTGATGGATCTTGCATTGCTGCGCTCCTTCGACTCTGACATCCGATGCCCGGCGGCCTCGCGCCGGCCGGGCCCTTGGCTTGGCTGGCGGCTGGCTACTGGCCGCCCTTTTGCACAAATGCCCTGACGAACTCCTCGGCGTTCGATTCGAGCACGCCGTCGATTTCGTCCAGGAGATCGTCCACGCCCTGCGTGGCGACCGAGGCCTGTGCCTCTGGCGCCGCGGGCGGTGCCTCGGGGGCGTCGGCCTCTGCCTCGACGTCCCGCGACTGCGGTTGCTGCTGCTCCTGAGCTACCATTTCCTTCTCCATTCTGTCCATCCCCGGCATCGGGGACTTCCTGTAATGCCATACTGCCACGGGGCGGGCCGCGACGCTGCGCTTTTAAGGGCCCGTTTGGCAGCCTTTAGTCAGCTGCTCGTTCAGGCGGGCGGGGCCGGGTCCAGGCCCAGCAATTCACGGAGGAATGCGCCCGCTGTGGCGTGTTTCCGAAACAGCAGGCCAGTGAGTGCTTCCGTGCCGCGGAGCGGTTCCCGGGTGGGCACACGCTGCAGTTTCCCGATGCCCGGAACGTCGAAGATGACCGAATCCCAGCTGGCGCCGACCACGTCCTTGCCAAAGCTGGAAACACACTTCCCACGGAAATATGCGCGGGTGTCCGACGGTGGTTCGACCACAGCGCGGCTGATTGTGGCGTCGTCGACGATCGTCTGCATGCGGTCGCGGGAAAGCATGCGGTAGTACAGACCCTTTTCCGGCCTCACATCGGACCATTGCAAATCAACAAGGCCCAGGCGGGCGTCGTTCCATTCCAGGCCGTCACGGTTCCGGTAGCCGTCAAGCAGGGACATTTTGGCCAGCCATTCGACAGAGGAGGCGGCACCTGCCGGGTTGCTCCCCAAGAGCCCCAGCGTCGATTCCCACCGTTCCAGGACATCCCGGGTGTGGCCGTCTCCACTGAAGGAATCGGAGACCCCGGTTTCCTGGCCAAGTTTGGCCGCTGCCTCGTAGTACATCCACTGGATATCCAGCGCTGTTACGCGCCGTCCGTCGAGAAGCCTGACCGTGGCAGTCAGGGAAGTGTCGTGGCTGATTGCCTGCAGGCCCGCCACGGGCTCATGTACTTCGATCTTCGGAGCCTGGCCGGCTTCGATGAGGCTTAGCACCAAAGCCGTAGTGCCGAACTTCAAGTAGTTCGAGACCTGGCTCAGGTTGGCGTCTCCGATGATGACATGCAGGCGCCGGTATTTGTCCGCGGTGGCATGTGGTTCATCCCGGGTATTGATGATCGGACGCCTGATAGTGGTTTCCAGCCCTACCTCGGCTTCGAAGAAATCCGCACGCTGACTGATCTGGAATCCGGACGTTGAACCGTCCTGGCCCTTGCCGAGCCGCCCGGCACCGCAGATGACCTGGCGCGTGACGAAGAACGGCGTCAGGCCGCGGACGATGTCCCCGAAAGGCACCGAGCGCGGCATGAGGTAGTTCTCGTGGGAACCGTAAGACACAGATTTGTTGTCGGTGTTGTTCTTGTACAGATTGATGGCCGGCAGATCAGGATCGGCGGCGACCTTCCGAACCGTGGCCAGGGCGACGAGGTCGCCTGCGGCGTCCCACGCGACGATGTCACGGGGGTTCGTGACCTCGGGACTGGAATATTCCGGATGGGCATGGTCCACGTACAGGCGGGCCCCGTTGCCGAGGACCATGTTCATCAGCAGCGATCCTGACTCGTCGCCGCCGTCGGCTTCCAGCTCCTGCCGGCCGTACGCCAACGCGACGGCCTCGGCGTCGAGCACGGGAGGTCTGTCGGTCAGCTGGCTGGGATCTGCTGCACTGCGCTCAACCGTCCAACCGCGTGCATCATGCAGGGGTTCTTCGTCCGTGTAGTCCCAGCGGGTTTCAGCGCCCCCGGCGGCCCGCTGGCGTGTCAGGTTGGCGTAGGCCTGGATGATCCGCGCGGACATCATCGTGGCGTTCGCCCCTGGCGCGGAAGGCGCGTGGATACCGTATTCAGTTTCCGAACCCATGACCCGCATGGCCCCGCCCACGGGAAGCTTGTCCGAAGGCAGGCCTTCCGGCCGGGCCGTCACAGGTACTGGCCGGTGTTTGGAGTCGTTTCGATCGACTTCCCGGGCTCCTGGCCGGCCTTGCCCTGGACGATTGTGCGGATGTAGGTGATGCGTTCGCCCTTCTTGCCCGAGATGCGTGCCCAGTCATCCGGGTTGGTGGTGTTGGGCATGTCCTCGTGCTCGCGGAATTCGTCGACGACGGCGCGCAGGAAGTGGTCGATCCGAAGGCCCTTCTGCTGGGTCAGCAGAAGATCCTTGATGGCGTACTTCTTGGCCCGGTCCACGACGTTCTGGACCACCGCGCCGGAGTTGAAGTCCTTGAAGTAGAGCATCTCGGTATCGCCGTTGGCGTAGGTGACTTCGAGATACTCGTTGGACTTCTCGGTCGAATACATGGCTTCAACGGTGCGCTGGATGATGGCGTCGACTGTGGCTTGGACGTCGCCGCCGTGCTCGGCCAGATCCGTCGCGTGGAAAGGAAGGTTGGTGGTGATGTACTTGGCGAAAATGTCGGCGGCCGCTTCGGCGTCGGGCCGCTGGATCTTGACCTTCACGTCAAGCCGCCCGGGACGAAGAATAGCCGGATCAATCATGTCCTCACGGTTCGAGGCGCCGATCACGATGACGTTGTCGAGCCGTTCGACACCGTCGATCTCGCTCAGGAGCTGAGGGACGATGGTTGTTTCGACGTCGGAGGACACCCCGGTGCCGCGGGTGCGGAACAGCGAGTCCATCTCGTCGAAGAACACCACCACTGGGCTGCCATCCGAGGCCTTCTCCCGGGCGCGCGCAAAAATCAGGCGGATATGACGCTCTGTTTCGCCGACGTACTTGTCAAGGAGTTCAGGTCCCTTGATGTTCAGGAAGTAGCTCTTCAGGTCCACGTTTCCGGCCCGTTCGGAGGCGCGGGCGGCAAGCGAGTTGGCAACGGCCTTCGCGATCAGCGTCTTGCCGCAACCCGGAGGGCCGTAAAGCAGGATGCCCTTGGGCGCTTTGAGCCCGTGTTCGCGGTACAGGTCCGGGTGCAGGAACGGGAGTTCGACTGCGTCGCGGATCTGTTCGATTTGCGGGCCCAAGCCGCCGATGTCCTCGTAGGTAATATCCGGGACTTCCTCGAGGACAAGGTTTTCGACCTCTGCCCGGGGCACTTTCTCCAGGGCATAGCCCGTGCGGGAATCGAGCGACAAAGCATCACCGACGCGCAAGTGCACCTTCTGCAAGGCTCCTGAAAGCCTGACTACCCGTTCCTCATCGGCCCTGCCCACTACGAGGGCGCGGTCCGTGCCAAGCATTTCCTTGAGCGTGACGAGTTCGCCAGCCCGTTCGTAGCCCAGGCCTGTCACCACGAGCAGGGCCTCGTTGAGGAGGACTTCCTGTCCGACGGCCAGCTGGTTGATGTTCACGAGCGGGCTGACCCCGACGCGCATCTTGCGGCCGGCATTGAAGATATCAACCGACTCTTCGGTGGCCGCCTGGCCTGTGCTGCCTGCCGTTGGCTGGCGCCTCGGATTGATCTGCAGGATGGTCCCGAAGCTGTACGGCGGTTGGCCGTCCTGCTCGAGCGCGCCTTTGAGCCGCAGGATTTCGGCCTTCGCCGTCTCCAGCATGGTCACGAGCTTGGTGTTGTTCTGGGTGGCGGCGGCAAGCTGACGGTCGATGTGGCGCAGTTTGTCTCGAAGGATGTTTATCTGGCGTTCCGCGACAGTGAGTTCCGCGGAGTCGTCCACAGGTTGGATTGCCCCACCCCCGTGTCCCGCTTTTCCCTCAGCCACAGCCTTGTTCGATGGCTCCTCCGGCGTTGTTCGCCCGAAGTCATTGTTCGACGTATCCACGAAGCATCAGCTCCTTCCCGCTTTCTATAAATAGACCTTAGCCCTCAAAAGCGTTGGGTAACCTGTGACATCCGGAATGCGGACCAGTTTGTGATGTTTCCTCAGGGAGCGGGCGTGGGGTCGTCCTTGACGTTGGTGCCGGCAATCGCATCCCGTGCCGCGCGCCGCAGTTTCTTGTCGGAAACCGCACGCTCTCCAACGGCTCCCGGTGTCCAGGCATTCAGGTCCTCTTCGCTGAACTCCGTCTTGGAAGGACGCCGCTTGACGGAGATTCCGGTCACGCCGTCGGCGAGGCGACGGGTTACCAGGAGGAAGCCGGTGTGGGCCACCATGCGGTGGTCGGGACGGACGGCGAGGCCCTCGAGGTGCCAGCCGCGGACCATGGACTCCCAGGCGTCCGGTTCCGTAAAACGGCCGTCGGCGCGGATGGCTTCGGCGGTACGGGAGAGCTGGGTCACGGTGGCCACATAGTTGATCCACACGCCGCCGGGCGCCAAAACGGTGGCTACGGCGTCGAGGCATTCCCAAGGAGCGAGCATGTCCAGCACCACGCGGTCCACGGATCCGGGCTCTTCGCTGCGGACAACTTCCTCCTGAAAGTCGCCGAGCGAAATCTTCCAGGCCGGGTGCGGACCGCCGAAAATGGTTTCCACGTTGCCGCGGGCGATGTCGGCGAATTCTTCCCGACGCTCGAAAGAGTGCAGGTAACCGTTGTCGCCCACTGCACGAAGCAGGGAGATCGAAAGGGCGCCGGAACCAACGCCGGCTTCCACAACGCGGGCACCCGGGAAGATATCGGCCATGGTGACGATCTGGCCGGCATCCTTGGGGTAGACCACTGCTGCACCGCGGGGCATGGACAACACGAAGTCCGAGAGCAACGGGCGGAGCGTCTGGTACTGCTGACCGATGTTGTTGGCCACCACGGAACCGTCAACCTGGCCGATGATTTCGTCATGGTTGAGGAAGCCGCGGTGCGTGTGGAAGGCTCCGCCTTCCTCCAAGGTGATGGTGTTCATCCGGCCGCGTTCGTCCGTGAGTTGAACCCGCTCGCCCACACGGAACGGCCCTCGGCGCCGTGCCGCACCAGTCGGCTGGATGGCGGTGTCGGCGGCGCCGGTGGCCGTGTAGTTGGCGGCGGTTTCGCTGCTCATGGGTGTTTCCTCGCTCCTGTACGGCTGGGCCGTCATTTGTTGCCGCAGTTACTGCTTGGTGATGCGCACTGCCGGCCGGGTTATTTCACGGCCGGCAGGTAACTCTACCGGGAAGGTCCTACGGGCGTCCGCTCCGTCGGGCTACTTTACCTGTAATGGCTGTCACTACGGCCTGCTGACGCAGCAGGCCCATGACTGTGCCGGCTTCATCCACGACCGCGTATTCGGCGCCGCTGAGCTGCGCCAAATACTGGATCAGTTCCTGGCCGCTGGACGTCCAGGGCACGTAGGCCCCGTCGGCGAGCGGGGTGGAAACCGCGGTCACGAAGGTTGTGGATACCTCGGAGGCCGGCACGGCTGCAGTCGCAGCCGGATCGACCAGACCCTGTGGCCGGCCATCCGGTCCGCAGATTACGACGGCGGGCGTACCGTAGGGTGCCACGCGCAGGACGTCGGCGACCGTGGCCGAGTTCGGAATTCCGACGGCGGGTTCGGCCAAGGCGGCGGCACTCACCGAGGGGAGGCGTCCACGGAGCGTCGCCTGCTTGATCGCGCCCGAAGCGCCCATCCAGAGGAAGCTGCAGACAAGGAAGGTGATGAGCATCAGGCTGAGATCGGGCGCATTGCCAGTCAGCACGGGCAACACGACGAACCAAACAACCAGGACGATCACGATGACCCGTCCGGCCCAGCCGGCCGCCACCGTCCCCTTTTCCTGGCTGCCCGTCACTTTCCAAACCGCGGACTCCACCAAACGACCCCCGTCAAGCGGCAGGCCGGGCAGGACATTGAAGACGCCGATCAGCAGATTTGCCCACATAAGGATGTTCGTCAGCGTGTCCCCTACCCCGGTGAAGACACCAGCCTGCAGCAACAGCCAAGCCCCGCCCGCGAGGACAAAGTTGGCCGCGGGTCCCGCCAAGGCGACAAGCACAGAGCGGCCCGGGGAGGCGATGAAGCTCTCGAACTGGGTGTGCCCGCCCCAGAGATTCAAAACGATCTTCTCCGTGGGCCATTTGAAGGCCTTGGCGCTCAAGGCGTGGGCGAGCTCGTGGACCAGCACGGAAAGGGCAAGGAGCACCGCATAAGCGAAGGCAACAAAGTAGGCGCCGATTCCCAAGGAGTGGTTTCGAATCAGCAGCGCAGGTCCATAGACGATCACCGTGAACGCGGCGATGATGAACCAGGAGTAGGCGAGGTACACGGGGATTCCCGCGATGCGGCCGAGTGGAATCCCGTCCTTCCTGCCGCTGCGGGTGCTGTGGCCACCGTTCCGGGGAGTGCTCACTTAGTTTGCCTGTCCAAGGAAAGCCGCGGCCGGCACATTGCCAAGGGCCCGCTCGGCAACAAGTGCTTCAAGGTCGGCGACCTTGCGTCCCTCGAGGGTGGTCCAAGTTGCCCGGCGGGGGTCCTCGGGCAATGGCATCTGGTGTGGAATTCCGACCGTGACCACGCCGGAGGCGATCGCAGACGCAACGCCCGGGACGGAATCCTCGAGAGCGACGCAGTGATCCACGGTCAGCGCGGGGTCCGTGTCCTGGAGCCGCTCGACGGCGGCGAGGTAAGCCTCCGGGTGGGGCTTTCCTTGGCTGACGGTGTCCCCCGTGATGAGGAACTCGAAGTAGGGCTTGGGGAGGTTGGCGACGACTTCCCGCGCCATCGGGCCTTCGGACATCGTCACGAGGGCGCAGCGGACGCCGGATTGATACAGCTCGTCAAGCAATTCCTTGGCTCCAGGCCGCCACGGCACCTCGATGCGGAGACGGCCGATGACCTGGGCGCTCAAGGAGTCAACAATCTCCCGCTTTTCCAGGTTCACTCCAGCCCTTTGGAGGATGCCGGCCGAGTGCATCAATGACTGCCCTACAAGCTGCATGGCTTGTTCATGGCTCCAGGCGCCGCCGTGGGACTCCACGAGGGTTCGCTCTGCAGCAATCCAGTACGGCTCGGTGTCCACCAGGGTGCCATCCATGTCCCATAGCGCGGCTTTGAGCAGGGGCTGGGTGGCTGAAGCAAGCATGCCTAAAGTCTACGTGGAAGTAGGCACGGCAATTGCCGCTCTACGCCCGGGGCGAAGTATGGCCACGCCGGTTCACTTACGCCATGCATCGGTGGCGGTGTTGGACGTAGGGTGAGTGAATGAACAGTTTGGACGGAGCCCCTGACGGACAGGCCACTTCACCGGAGCCTGAGCGCCTTCTCCAGCCTGTAGCCGAAGGCCAGCGCATCACCGTGATGCTCGCGGCTTTCGAAGGTTGGAACGACGCCGGCGAGGCGGCCAGCGATTCCCTGCACTACTTGAACAAGTTGTGGCAAGGAAAGAAAGTGGCATCCGTTGATGCCGACGACTATTACGACTTCCAGTTCACCCGGCCGACGGTGCGACGCACCGCAGCCGGAACCCGCAAGGTGAAATGGCCTTCCACGCGCCTGTACAAGGCCAGCGTCCCGGACAGCAACGTCGATGTCGTGTTCGTACTCGGCACCGAACCTTCCTACCGCTGGAGGGCCTATACGGCCGAGCTTCTGGTCCACGCCGAAACGCTCAAGGTCGACTACGTTGTGCTGATCGGCGCCCTTCTGGCCGATGTCCCGCACAGCCGCCCGATCCCCGTCAGCACCACCTCGGACGACAGCGGATTGCGGCAGCGCTTGAACCTGGAGGCTTCGCAGTACGAGGGTCCGGTGGGCATTGTGGGCGTGCTGGCGGAATTCGCCCTGCTCGCGGGCTTGCCCACGGTGTCGCTGTGGGCGGCCGTGCCGCACTATGTCGCGCAGCCCCCCTCCCCCAAGGCACAACTGGCCATTTTGAACAGGATCGAGGATCTGCTCCAAGTGCCGCTGGACACCCATGCCCTCAACGAGGAATCGGAGGCGTGGGAGCGCGGTGTGGACGAACTGGCCACTGAAGACCCCGAAATCGCCGCCTACGTGCGGCAGCTCGAAGAGGCCAAGGACACAGCTGACCTGCCGGAGGCCAGTGGCGAATCCATCGCGCGCGAATTCGAGCGCTACCTCAAGCGCAGGGGCAAGGACAAGCCCTGACGGGCTGTCTCCGGGGGGTGCGGTGCGCATCTAAGCCAACGCGGGGTCACTTACGGCCCGTCCAAGGGGACATCATGGGCCGTAAGTGACCCCGCGTTGTTTAGATATTAGAGCTCGACGCCGAGCAATCCGTTGATCGCGTCGCTCACCAGCGCCGAATCCAGGGCGCCGGGCTCGGCGTCGGAAGCGTTGCTGAGGGCTGCAGCGGCCCAGGCGTCGACGGCGGCGACCGCGCCGGGAGCGTTGAGGTCGTTGGCGAGCTCGGCACGCATCCGCGTCAGTAGTTCCGCCGCTGTTCCCTCGGGAGCAATGTCCCGGGCGGCCCGCCACGTGTTGAGCCGTTCCTTGGCCTGGCCGAATCCTTCGTCGGTCCAGGACCAATCCGAACGGTAGTGGTTGGCCAGGATCGCCAGGCGGATGGCGGCAGGCTCTTCGCCCGCGGCACGGAGCTTGGACACAAGGACCAGGTTGCCCTTGGACTTGCTCATCTTTTCGCCATCCAGGCCCACCATTCCGGCGTGGGCATAGTGGCGGGCCAAGGGAACGCCGCTGAGCGAATACGCGTGTCCGGCACCCATTTCGTGGTGCGGGAAGGCGAGGTCCGATCCGCCGCCCTGCACAGTGAACGGAGCCGGAAGGTACTTCTGGGCGATGACGGTACATTCAATATGCCAGCCGGGACGTCCGTCACCCAGGCTTGCACCGGGCCAGCTCGGCTCGCCGTCGCGGGCAACGCGCCATAGCAATGGATCAAGGGGATTCCGTTTGCCGGACCGCCCGGGATCGCCGCCGCGTTCTGCGAAAAGCTCCAGCATTTCCACTTCGCCGAGCCCCGAGATGTCACCGAGGGTCCATGCGTCCGGGCTATCGGAGGCCTTGCCGGCTGCCTCGACGTCGTAATAGACGTCGCCGTCAGGTTCGCCGCCAGTGCCGTGCACGCGGTAGGCGAGCTCGTCCGCGATCAACTTCTCGATAGCCGGGACAATCATCGGGATCGCCTCGACAGCTCCGATGTAATAATTCGGAGCCAGCACATTCAGGGCGTCCATGTCGGTCTGGAAAAGCTCAATCTGGCTCGCGGCCAGCTCCCTCCAGTCAACGCCGGTGGCGGTGGCGCGCTCCAGGAGGGGATCGTCGACGTCGGTGACGTTCTGGACGTACGCAACCCGCTGGCCGCTGTCGCGCCATGCGCGGTTGAGCAGGTCGAAGGCGACGTAGCTGGCCGCGTGGCCCATGTGGGTGGCGTCGTAGGGCGTGATGCCGCAGACGTACATGGATTGCTCCGCGCGTGGCTCGACCTCCACGAGGGCCCTGAGGGCGGTATCGAACAGCCTCAACGGGGGCATGCTGCCGGGTAGTTCAGGCACAGGGCGGGAGATCCACGATTTCACAGCCTCAACCATAGTGCTAGGCGCTGATGACATTGAAACCGAGCAATACATAGAGGGCGAGTCCCAGGAGAATGCGGTACCACACAAAGACACGGTAGCTGTGGGTTGAAATGAATTTGAGGAACCAGCCAATGATGATGAAGCCCACAACGAAGGCAATGACCGTGGCCAGGGCCGTTTCCGGAAGACCGAAGGGTCCGGTGATTCCTTCCTTGGACACCACCTTGTACAGCTGGTAGAGGCCGCTGCCGAAGACAGCGGGTATGGCGAGCAGGAACGAATACCGTGCGGCAGCTTCACGCGTATACCCCATCAAGAGGCCGGCTGTGATGGTTCCGCCGGAGCGGGAGACGCCCGGGATGAGCGCCATGGCCTGGGCCAGACCGTAGAGGATGCCGTGCTTGAAAGTCAGTTGGCTCAGCTCGCGTTCCTGCTTGCCAAGGGCGTCGGCCACCGCGAGGATCATGCCGAAGACGATGAGCATCGTGGCGACGATCCAGAGGCTGCGCAGCACGGATTCGATCTGGTTCTGGAAGAGCAGGCCGAGCACGATGATGGGCAGGCTGCCGAGGATGACCAACCAACCCATCCGCGCGTCGGGATCGTCCCTGGCCACCTTGCCGCGCAGCGATCCGAACCAGGCGCGCACAATCCTGACGATGTCGCGCCAAAAGAAGACAATGACGGCCGTCTCGGTGCCCAGCTGGGTAATGGCCGTGAAAGCAGCTCCGGGATCCGCCGCATTAGGCAGGAACGAGCCGACAATTCGCAGGTGTGCGCTCGAAGAAATCGGAAGGAATTCTGTTAGGCCCTGCACGAGGCCAAGGAAGGTTGCTTCTATCCAGTTCACGTGAATAGACCCTACGTCATGATCTACCCGATCTCCCCGTAAGCTATCAGCTATGCAGCAGCGTTACGTCGGCAACAGTGGGTTTCGGGTGTCCACCCTTTCCCTGGGCACCATGTCCTGGGCGGAAGAAACGGACGAACAGGATGCACGGGAGCTGCTCCATACGTTCATCGCCGCAGGCGGCACCATGATCGATACCGCGGCCTCCTACGCAGGAGGACAAGCCGAGGCTCTCCTGGGCTCCATGCTGGGCGACGTCGTGGCGCGTTCGGAGATTGTCCTCTCCACGAAAGCGGGCGTCTCGACGTCGGACGGCCGGCGCAGTGTCGATGCCTCCCGCGGTTCGATGCTGTCCGCACTCGACGCCAGCCTTGCCCGCTTGGGAACAGACTACGTGGACATCTGGTTCGCGCACGCTTGGGACGGCAACGTTCCGCTGGACGAAACGCTTTCCGCGCTTGACCTTGCGCTGCGTTCGGGACGCGCACGGTACGTCGGCATCTCCAACTACAACGGTTGGCAGACCGCCAAGGCTGCGGCCGTCGCGGGATTCACAGTGGTGGCCAACCAATCCGAATACTCACTCCTGCACAGGAAGCCCGAAGACGAACTAGTGCCCGCCGTCGAGGATGCCGGCCTCGGCCTCATGGCGTGGGCACCCCTCGGCCGCGGGGTGCTCAGCGGCAAATACCGTGGCCAGATTCCCTCGGAATCACGTGCGGCGGAGGGCCGCCTCAGCGGCTACGTCGAAAAGTACCTCGACGCGCGGGGCGCACGGATCGTCGAAGCGGTGGCAATGGCCGCGCGCGGATTGGGACGCTCCGCCGTCGACGTGTCGCTGAGCTGGTTGCTCTCCCGCCCGGGCGTATCCACCGCCATAGTGGGCGCACGCAATGCGGTCCAGCTCAAGGAGTTGCTCGATGCGCAGCTGGCGCCTCTTCCCGCTGAAATTTCGCGGGCACTGGAAGACGTTTCAGCAATCTGACCCGGCTGTTACGCCGGCATTACTGGCCCGGCATTACTGACCGCGCGCTACCGGTCACTGCATTACTGGTCAAGGATCTCCAGCTCGTCTTCATCGAGGAGTTCATTGTTCTCCTCGTCGTCATCCTCTTCATCGTCGTCGAACACCTGAAGTGGTGTGACTTCCGAGTAGGCCTCGTATAGTGAGTCCTCATATACCTCAAAGGCATCTGCGACGGCGAAAAACGCTGCCTCCACAGCGGGATCTCCTTCGCCCCGGCGGGCGGAAGCGGCAATCAGGTGCTCTTCTAAGGCGGCTGTCAATGACTGAAGCGCGACACGCGGATCGATGCTCATGACTTCACGTTAGCCCGAAAAAGACGAAAATGGAGAGGGATGAGAGAACAATTTCTGAGCAGTTCAGTGGAGCGTCAGCGGGACTACGCAAGGCAGTACGAGTATCTCGTACTGACCGTTAGTCCTGACGATTCCTTGCCCGAGGCGCGGCGTCGGCTCGTGGAGCACTCCGAATATGGCAAGTGGGAACTGGAGCGGAGCATCCTCTATATCGGCGGCGGTCGCCGGTTCTGGCTGCGCCGCAGAGTACTCAACGTACAACGCACCGTGTAGCAGCACGGCCGTTTTTCGGGTTCCCCGCTCCAGCTTCCGAGCGTTTCAGCTTTCGAGCGGACCAAGCCACGCGTTGGCTACTGTGGTGTGCGCTGATTCGTCATTGGAGGGATGGAAGATCCCGGCCAGCACATCGCGGTACAGCCGTTCGAGTTCCGAGCCCCGGAAGTAGCTTGAGCCTCCGGAAACCCGGAGTGCCACATCCACCATGGTCCGGGCGTTCTCCGTGGCCCGCACCTTGAGCCCCACCAACTTGGGGAACCATTGCGCCCCGTGATCAACCAGCGCATCCACGTCACGGGCAACTGACGCCAACTGCGGCTGGATGGAATCCATTGACATGGCAGCGTCGGCGATCTTCCAGCGGATGTCCGGGTCCTGCGAGAAGCTCCGGCCGCCGTACTTGGCCGAGCTCCGGCGCTTGACGGCCTCGACTGCCAGTGTGAACGCCCGCTCCCCGATGCCTGTGTAGACGGCGGCAAGCAGCGTTTCGAAGCACGCGAAGATGGCGAAGATCAATGGATCCTGGTTTGGGCCCACCGGCAGCTTCCGGAAGATCCGTTCCGGCGGCACCATGGCGCCCTGCAGGAGCGTGGTGTTCGATTGGCTGGCCCGCATGCCCAGGGTGTCCCAGTCACTCAGTGTCTCGTGCCCCGGGGCGTCCCGGTGGATGAAGCCGAACACCAGCTCCCCGTTCCCCTCCCGTGCGCCGCTGTCCTTGCCGAAGATGCCGAGGCGGGTCCATGCCGGCGACAGGCTCGTGAAGATCTTCCGCCCGGTGAAGCTGTACCCGCCGTCCAGCTGCGGTTCCGCCGTGGTCCCTGAGTCGAAGAGCATGGAGTCATTTCCCGCCTCGGAAATCCCGAATGCAAAGACCTCGCCCCGTCCTGACTCCTTGAGGACATAGTCAAGGGAGTTGTCGCCGCGGGCCGCAAGGACGTGCGCGACGCCGGTCCAGACAAGGTGCATGTTGACGGCCAACGCGGTGGCCGGGGCAGCCGTGGCCAACCGGCGCTGAAGCGCCGCCGCGGCTTCGAGCCCGAGCCCCAGTCCGCCGTCGGATTCCGGGACGAAGAGCTTCAGGTAGCCAGCCGCTGCGAGCTCCTCAAGATCTTCGTGGAAGAAGGAGTTGTTCTGGTCGTAGCCCGCGGCGCGGCCCCGGATGCGGTGGAGCAGCTCGTCCGGCAGGATCTCCTCAGGGGTCAAGGCTTCTCCCTAGTAGGTGCTCAGCAGGGTGTTGAGCACCCTGGATCCGAACTTGAGCGAATCAGCCGGGACGCGCTCGTCAACCCCGTGGAACATCCCGGTGAAATCGAGTTCGTCCGGGAGCATCAGCGGGGCGAACCCGTAGCCTGTGATGCCGATCTTGCTGAGCGACTTGTTGTCGGTGCCGCCGGACAAGGTGTACGGCAACACCTTGGCGCCGGGGTCCTCCGTGTGCAACGCGTCGATCATGGCGTCCACCAGGTTGCCGGCAAACGGCACCTCCAGGGACACGTCCTTGTTGACGTAGCTGACGTCCACGCCGTCGCCGGCAAGTTTTTTGACGGTTTCGAAGACCAGTTCCTGCTGGCCCGGGAGCGTGCGGCAGTCCACGAGCGCTTCCGCCGATTCGGGGATGACATTGTGCTTGTAACCGGAACTCAGCAGCGTGGGGTTCGAGGTGTTTTGGAGGGTGGCCCCCACGAAGCGCGCGACGGTGCCGAGTTCCTTCAGGAGGGTCTCGGGGTTGTCCGGATCGAACTCGACGCCGGTCAGTTCCGTCACGCCGTCGAGGAATTGCCGCGTGGTGGGGGTCAGCTCGATCGGCCAGCGATATTCGCCGATTCTGGTGACTGCCCCGGCCAGGCGGGTGATCGCGTTGTCCGTGTTGATTTGCGAACCGTGTCCGGCACGGCCGTGGGCCACGAGGCGCAGCCAGGAAAGGCCCTTCTCCGCGGTCTGCAGCAAGTACGTGCGCTGGCCTCCGATGGTGGCCGAGAAGCCACCTACTTCGGAGATCGCTTCCGTGGCACCGTCGAAGAGTTCCCTGCGGTGCTCGACGGCGTAGCGCGCGCCGTGGTTGCCTCCGGCTTCCTCGTCAGCGAAGAACGCGAAGATGATGTCCCGCTTGGGCTTGCGTCCCGTGCGGGCGAAGTCACGCATGACCGAGAGAATCATGGCGTCCATGTCCTTCATGTCCACGGCGCCGCGTCCCCAGATGAGTCCATCCTTGAGTTCGCCGCTGAAGGGATCCACGGACCACTGATCCCTCAGCGCCGGAACGACGTCGAGGTGGCCGTGCACCACGAGGGCGCCGGCCGAGGGGTCCTCCCCCGCCATCCGGGTGACGACATTGGCCCGGCCGGGAGCCGACTCAAGGATTTCAGCGTCCAATCCCACTTCAGTAATAAGCGCCGCGGTGTATTCCGCTGCGACGCGTTCCCCGGGACCGGAATCGTCACCGAAGTTCGAGGTGTCTATGCGGATGAGTTCCTGGCAGATCCGGACTACTTCGTCCTCGGGTCGGATATCAGTCATGGAACTCTCCTTGCTGGCTGGGATGGACATACTCCGGCGGGTGGGCAGTTGGTGCGGACGCTCCCGCGCGCTTCCCTCAGCCTACCCACCGCACGCTCGTTTGGCCGCGTACTTTCCTGCGTTTTGGTGCGGATTGGCGGGGTCCAATTGCCGTTGCCGGCACCTTCTCGGGCTCCGGTTTTTTTATTTCCCAGAAACCGTGTTAGAGTTTTTCTCGCTGCTTCGGAGGAAAGAGAAGCGCCGAGAGGCGCAGAACGAAGGCTCCGAACACCACCTGCGCGGGTGGCGGAATGGCAGACGCGCTAGCTTGAGGTGCTAGTCCTCGAAAGGGGGTGGGGGTTCAAGTCCCCCTCCGCGCACAATTGCAAGGCCTGGAATTATGATAATTCCAGGCCTTGTTTGTTTAACGTGAATTTGCGTTTTCAGACACTAATGCGGCGTTCATCACATTTATTGAATTGCATTATGGGGAATTCGCCCACGGCAGTGAACCTGGCGCCGAACCTCGCTCCGCGAGGAAAGGCGACGGCGGCCGCCCACGTGGGCGACCGCCGTCGTCGTAACCGTTTGAACCTTGAACCTTGAACCCGAAACCGGCGCCCTACAGCGCCGTCACGGAGCCGCTGAAGTGCCTCCTGCCGCTCCGCGGGTTCCAGGCGACGTAGTCCGAACGCTCCCATGAGCCTGACGCAGAATGGACTGTGCCGATTTCCAGGGCCACCCGCGCCGGGAGGAACACCGGTGCCTCGAAATTCACGTCCCATCGGAACGATTCCGATTTCACCGAGCCAACGTCGGCCAAGGCCCGGGATGCAAGGTACATGCCGTGCGCGATCGACCGCGGCAGGCCGAGCGCTTTGGCCGAGAGGAGGCTCAAGTGGATCGGGTTGAAGTCTCCGGATACGGTGGCGTAAAGGCGTCCGGTATCCACGCCTAGCTGCCAGATGGCTGTTGGTGCGGGTGCCGTGAACTCATTTGGAGCGGCGGCCGTAGCGGCCTTGTCGACTCCAGGCAGGAAGACCCCCTTGGCCAAATACGTCGAGACGCCCCGCCAGAGCAAGGCCCGGTCGTTGCTCGATCGGACTTCGGCGACGACGTCCAGCTGGGTTCCGGCCCTGTGTCCGCGCATGTCCTCGGCCCAGGACCGGAGGTCGAGCGACTCCCTGAACTGGACTGCCCGCAATTGCTCCACGTGGTTCTTCAAATGGATCATCCCCAGCAGGGGAAGCGGGAAGTCGTCCCGGTTCAGCACGCTCATGGAAACCGGGAACGCGAGGGCATGGATGAAGCCGGCCGGCAGTGCGTCACTCGCAGTCTCGCCGATCAGGTGCTGGTAGGCGGTGAGGTTCGCGACGCCGGCCCGCACCCCGCGGACCTCGTGGCTCCCTTGGGGCAGCGCGGTGGCTGCCTGGAAACCCATCACCCTCCGCCGTGCCGCCGTCGCCGCCGCATTCACGTACAGCTTCGAGAGGGACGGCAGCTCCCCCAGGATGAGCGGTTGTTCCGTAGTCATGCACCCACCAGGTTCTGTCCGCAGACCCTGAGCACTTCTCCCGTGATTCCAGCGGCGGCATCCGATGCCAGGAACGCAATTGCCTCTGCCACGTCCCCGGGCAGTCCGCCCTGCTGCAGCGAGTTCAGCCTGCGGGCTACTTCCCGGGTGGCGAAGGGGATCCGGGCGGTCATGTCGGTTTCGATGAAGCCGGGCGCGACCGCGTTGATGGAGCCGCCGCGTTCCGCCAGCAAGGGCGCCGTGGCCCTGACCATGCCGATCACTCCCCCTTTGGAAGCAGCGTAGTTGGTCTGCCCGCGGTTGCCTGCGATGCCGCTGGTGGAGGCCACCGACACGATCCGTGGGGTTTTGTTGAGCTGGTCCGAGCCCAGGAGTGCCTCGTTGATTCTCAACTGCGAGGCGATGTTCACTCCGATGACGGAATTCCAGCGGCCCTCATCCATGTTGGCCAGGAGCTTGTCCCGGGTGATGCCGGCATTGTGGATGACGATATCGAGGCCGCCATGGCGTTCCACGGCGTGGTCGATGATCCGCCTCCCGGCGTCCTCGGCCGTGATGTCCAATTGCAGGGCAGTGCCATGGACCTCGTTGGCGACTTCGGCGAGGTGGTCGCCCGCAGAGGGAATATCCACCACCACGAGCCGGGCGCCGTCCCGGTGCAGGGTCCGTGCGATCGCCGCTCCGATGCCACGGGCAGCTCCCGTGACGACGGCGACCTTGCCGGCCAAGGGCTTGTCGGCGTCGGCGGGAAGCCGGCCGGTGCCTGAAGTGACAGTCAGGAACTGACCATCCACGAACGCGGACCGTCCGGACAGGAAGAAGCGCAGCGCGCCGAGCGCGCTTGGGCTCGTGGTGCCGGTACCGTCCCCGAGGAGAATGCCGTTGGCCGTGGCACCTGCCCGGAGTTCCTTGGCGAGGGAACGCAGCAGGCCGTCGACGCCTTGACGGACCGCGGCAACAGCCGGGCTGGCGGCAGACGCGGAGGTGCGGGAGATCGTGACGACCCTTGCACCGGCGGCCAGATCACGGAGCGACGGGGCCGCAGTGAGAACCGGTCCGGCAAGCTCTTCCGGATGCTCGACGGCGTCAAGCACCAGGATGATCGCCCCCAGCTTTTCCTTGGGCAAGGCCGAACGCCGAACGTCGAGGCCCCAGCCCACCAGGGCGGCAGCCAATTCGTCGGCGCCCGCAGTTTTCCCGTTGCCGCTCCCAAGCACAAGGACCGGACCCGGAACCAGCGGTTCTCCCGCTTTGTACCTCCGGAGCACGGCAGGTTGGGGCACGCCGAGCTTTTTTGCCAGGTCCTTGCCGATCCCGTGGCTGACAAACTGTGTGTATTTGTCCGTCATGCCGCCTACCGACCTTCCGGAGCAGAGTAGGCCTCAAGGATCGCGACGACGCCCTGCCCTCCGGCTGCGCAGACGGAGATGAGTCCACGGGCGGGCCGGCCGTCCACCGGGCCGTTGTCGTGGAGCATTTTCGCCAGCGAGGCGACGATCCGTCCGCCGGTGGCGGCAAAGGGATGGCCGGCGGCGAGGGACGAGCCGTTGACGTTGAGCTTGGCGCGGTCGATTTTGCCGAAGGCGCCATCCAGTCCCAGCCGGGTACGGCCGAATTCCTCGTCTTCCCACGCGGCGAGGGTACTCAGGACGGTGCCCGCAAAGGCTTCGTGGATTTCGAAGAAGTCGATGTCTTCGAAGGACAGGCCGTTGCGTGCGAGGAGTCTTGGTACTGCAAAGGCCGGGGCCATGAGGAGTCCGTCCTTGCCGTGGACGAAATCGACGGCGGCCGCCTCGCCGTCGACGACGACGGCCAGTTTGGGCAGGCCCCGGGCGTCCGCCCATTCCTCAGTGCCGAGGAGCACCGTGGAGGCACCGTCCGTGAGCGGAGTGGAGTTGCCGGCCGTCATCGTGGCCTCGGCCCCAAGGCTCTTTCCGAAGACAGGCTTGAGGGTGGCCAACTTCTCCATGGATGTATCGGGCCGGAGGTTCGAATCACGGCTCAGCCCACGGTACGGAGTCACGAGGTCATCGAAGAAGCCACGTTCGTAGGCCGCGGCGAGGTTGTGGTGGCTATTGAATGCGATCTCGTCCTGCGCTTCGCGGCTGATCTTCCATTGGGCCGTGGTCAGCGCCTGGTGCTCTCCCATGGAGAGGCCGGTCCGCGGTTCCCCGGTGTTCGGAGCATCCGGCGCGAGGTCCTTGGGACGCAGCCGAGAGAGGACCTTGAGCCGATCGGGCAGGGACTTGGCTCGATTGAGGTCAAGCAGGATTTCGCGGAGGCCCTCACTCACGGCAATAGGGGCATCCGAGGCAGAGTCGACGCCGCCGGCGATGGCCGAGTCGATCTGGCCCAGCTTGATCTTGTTGGCGAGGCCCAGGACGGTCTCAAGGCCGGTGGCGCACGCCTGCTGGAGATCGTAGGCAGGCGTCTCCGGGGAAAGGACCGAGCCCAGCACTGCTTCGCGCGTCAGGTTGAAGTCGCGGGAGTGCTTCAGGACGGCTCCTGCGGCGACCTCACCGATTCGCTCCTCTTGAAGGCCGAAGCGTGCGATCAGCCCGTCGAGTGCCGCCGTCAGCATGTCCTGGTTTGACGATTTGGTGTAGGCACCGCCGGTCCGGGCAAAGGGGATCCTGTTCCCGCCAACCACCACGGCCCTGCGGAGTGCGCCCTGGGTTGAGGGGGATTCGTGTGGTGCGCTCGCGGAATGTGCTGCTTCAGGCATGCGTTTCTCCTTATGATCACATCGGGTTACTGATACCCAGCGTACCTGATACGCTGAGTATCGTGAACATCCCCAGCCCCGGACTTCCTGCAGAACACGACGCCGGGACCCCGCCTCCCGCGGACAGCGAGGCTCCCGCCGTCGACGGCCGTGCCGCCCGCTGGCAGGTCCACCGCGAAGAGCGACGGCGCGATCTCATCAAGGCCGCCCGCAAGGCTGTACATTCGCTGGGCAGCGAGGCCTCCATGGAGGACATCGCGACGGCCGCCAGTACCTCGAAGTCGGTGTACTACCGCTATTTCGGGGACAAAGCCGGCCTGCAGCAGGCAATGGGCGAAGTAGTGCTGGGACAAATGCAACGGCGAATGAAGGAAGCAGCAGAAAGCGCGCAGACTCCACGCGAAGGCCTGTTCGCCATGGTCTCCGCGTACCTGCAGATGGCCGAGTCCAGCCCCGCCGTCTACGCGTTCATCACGCGGCTCTCGCAAGGCGAACCCTCTGCGCAAGACGCCATCGCCGCCTCGGGAGCCCTTGGTCACTTCTTCGACTCGATCAGTGCCATGATCGCCCGGCCCATGCGGGAACACCTGGGGGCGGAAAAGGAAGCATTGATCGACTACTGGCCCACCGCGGCCATCGGACTGGTCCGCAACGCCGGCGAGAGGTGGCTCGGTAGTCCCGCCTCCGCAGCAAAGCCCGACCAGGAAACCATGGCGGCCCAAATCACGGATTGGCTGTGCGTGGGAATCGCCCCGGAACTCAAGATCAACTCCCCTGAATATCAGCAATGACTCCACGTTGTTCGGAACCAAAGAAGGAATCACCATGACTGAAGTAGTGGACCGCACCTCCTCCAGCAACCGGGCGGCCGCGGGAACGGCTGCAACCACGCAGCCTGTTGCGCCCGCCCCTACGGTGGATGTAGCGGCTCTTGGCGAATTGCTGCTCGGCAAGTGGGCCCACATCCGGCACACGGCACGTGACCTCGCGGGCCGCCCCGAGGTACACAAGATCGAAGGCTTGACGCACACCGAGCACCGCAAGCGTGTATTCGGGCAGCTCAAGTACCTCGTGGACAACAACGCCGTGCACCGGGCTTTCCCCGCCAGCCTCGGCGGTTCAGACGATCACGGCGGCAACATCGCCGGCTTCGAGGAGCTCGTCACTGCCGATCCATCACTGCAGATCAAGGCCGGGGTCCAGTGGGGCCTCTTCGGTTCAGCGGTAATGCACCTGGGCACTGACGAGCACCAGAACAAATGGCTGCCCGGGATCATGAGCCTCGAGATCCCCGGCTGCTTCGCCATGACGGAAACCGGACACGGCTCCGATGTTGCGAGCATTGCCACCACGGCCACGTACGACGAGTCCACCCAGGAGTTCGTCATCAACACTCCGTTCCGTGCCGCGTGGAAGGACTACATCGGCAACGCAGCCGAGGACGGCCTCGCCGCCGTCGTGTTCGCCCAACTGGTGACCCGCAACGTGAACCACGGCGTCCACGCGTTCTATGTCGAGCTAAGGGACCGGGACACCAAAGAGTTCTTGCCCGGAATCGGCGGCGAGGACGACGGCATCAAGGGCGGGCTCAACGGCATCGACAACGGGCGCCTGCATTTCACCGATGTCCGTGTCCCCCGCACCAACCTGCTCAACCGCTACGGCAACGTCTCCCCCGAAGGCGAATACACCTCGCCCATCGCGAGCCCGGGTCGGCGATTCTTCACGATGCTCGGCACCTTGGTGCAGGGCCGCGTCTCCCTCGACGGCGCCGCCGTCGCCGCGAGCAAGTTGGCCTTGACGACCGCCATCCGGTACGCCGCCGAACGGCGCCAGTTCAACGCCTCATCCCCCACGGACGAGGAAGTCCTGCTGGACTACCAACGGCACCAGCGCCGCTTGTTCACCCGGCTTGCCACCACCTTTGCGGCGAGCTTCGCACACGAGCAGCTGCTCGAAAAGTTCGACGACGTCTTTTCCGGCCGGCACGACACCGACGCCGACCGCCAGGACCTCGAGACCCTCGCCGCGGCCCTCAAGCCCATGAGTACCTGGCACGCCCTCGACACGCTGCAAGAGTGCCGCGAGGGCTGCGGCGGCGCAGGATTCCTCATCGAGAACCGTTTCGCCTCGCTCCGCGCGGACCTGGACGTCTACGCCACTTTCGAGGGTGACAACACCGTGCTGCTACAGCTCGTCGCCAAGCGCCTCCTGGCCGACTACGCCAAAGAGTTCCGGAACGTGGACTTCGGCGTGCTTGCCCGCTTCGTGGCCGCCCAGGCCGCGGACGTCGCCATCAACCGCACCGGCCTGCGGCAAGTAGCCCAGTTCGTGGCGGACACGGGATCAGTCCAGAAAGCCGCGCTCGCCCTGCGGGACGAAGAAGGCCAACGGACACTGCTGACGGTCCGGGTTCAATCCATGGTGGCGGAGGTGGGCGCTGCACTCAAGGGTGCCAACAAGCTTCCGCAGCATCAGGGCGCCGCCTTGTTCAACCAGCATCAGGACGATTTGATTGAAGCCGCCCAGGCCCACGCCGAACTCCTGCAATGGGAAGCGTTCACGGAAGCCCTCGGCAAGGTCGGCGACCCGGGTACCTTGAAGGTGCTGACATGGCTCCGCGACCTGTTTGGCCTCTCGCTCATCGAAAAGCACCTGTCCTGGTACCTCATGAACGGCCGCCTTTCCATGCAGCGCGGACGCACCGTGGGGGCCTACATCAACAGGCTGCTCGTCAAGATCCGTCCCCATGCCCTGGACCTGGTTGATTCCTTCGGCTACGGTCCGGAGCACTTGCGCGCGGCCATCGCTTCGGGGGCCGAAAAGGAACGCCAGGACGAAGCCCGCGGCCACTTCCGGGCGCAGCGGGCAAGCGGCCAGGCCCCCGCCGAGGAGAAGAGCCTCCTCGCCTTGAAAGGGAGGAAATCCAGCTAGCATCGTGCCGTAACCAGCCGGTGAACAGTTGCTGAATCCTTTAACGACGACGGCGCCGCACTCCCGCTGGGGGGTGCGGCGCCGTCGTCGTTCTTTCCCAACTAGCTCGCAGTTGTTGTCGCTTTGGGCGTCCAAAACGACACTTACTGCTAGCTAGTTGGGCTCGCGGATTGGAGGGTCAGGGGGCGAGGACTGAACGATAGACCTCGAGGGTTGTTTCGGTGATCGACTCCCAGGAGAAGTGCTCCTCGGCCCGGACCCGGCCCGCGGCACCCATGACCTTGGCCCGCGCAGGATCGGACACGACCTCGTTGAGGGCAGCGGCAAAATCTGCGACGAACTTTTCGGGATCCAGCGGGGTTCCGGTACCGTCCGTGACCTGCTCGAGCTCCACCAGCAGTCCCGTTTCGCCGTGCTGGACCACTTCGGGGATGCCGCCAGTGGCACTTGCCACGACGGCCGCGCCACATGCCATGGCCTCGAGGTTGACGATCCCGAGGGGCTCGTAGATCGACGGGCAAGCGAAGGCCGTGGCATGGCTGAGGACCTGGATGAGCTCGTGCCTCGGAAGCATGCGTTCAATGACCAGGACACCTTCGCGTTTGCCCTGCAGGTCCTCGATGAGCCGGGCCGTTTCGGCTGCGAGCTCCGGCGTGTCCGCCGCGCCAAGGCACAGCACAAGCTGGACATCTTCCGGCAGGCTGGCCGCAGCCTTCAGGAGGTAGGGCACGCCCTTCTGGCGGGTGTTTCGCCCAACAAAGACCACACTGGGCTTGGCGGGATCGATGCCGAGGGCACGAATTGCGTCTTCGCCTTCGTCCGGCTGCCACATGTCGACGTCGATGCCGTTGTGGACCACCCGGACCTTGGCGGGATCCACGTTCGGATAGCTGCGCAGGATGTCCTTCCGCATGCCGTCCGAGACGGCGATGATAGCCGCGGCAGCCTCATAGGCGGTCTTCTCAACCCATGAGGACAACGCGTAGCCACCACCCAGCTGCTCCGCTTTCCACGGCCGCAACGGCTCCAGGCTATGGGCGCTGAGCACATGGGGTATCCCATGCAACAGGGACGCCAGGTGGCCGGCCATGTTGGCGTACCAGGTATGGGAATGGACCAGGTCCGCTCCGGCGATGTCCGGCACGATGCGCAAATCCACCCCGAGGGTCTGGACGGCGGCATTCGCCGCTCCCAGATCATCCGGAGTGGAATACGACGTCACCGTTGCACCGTGGAAGTCCGCATCACGGGGCGCGCCGAAGGCACGCACCTGCAGATCCACGTGCTTCGCCAAGACGCGGCTGAGCTCGGCAACATGCACACCGGCCCCGCCATAGATTTCGGGTGGAAACTCTTTAGTCACAATGTCTACGCGCACGCTACCTAACGTAGTCCTTCCGGAGTATGTGTTCTAGTGTGAAAGGGTCCGGCAACCCGGGCTTTTTTCGGGGGCTACAAAGACGTACAGGGAGAGCAAACACCATGGCGTTGAAGAAAGTATTGTCAATTGTGTTGGCTGGCGGCGAAGGAAACCGCCTTATGCCATTGACGGCAGACAGGGCAAAACCTGCGGTGCCGTTTGCGGGGGGGTATCGATTGATCGATTTCGCTCTCTCGAATCTGGTCAATTCCGGGTACCTCCAGATCGTGGTGTTGACCCAGTACAAGTCGCACAGTCTTGACCGCCACATTTCCGAGACCTGGCGGATGTCCACCCAGCTGGGCAGATATGTGGCCTCGGTTCCCGCCCAGCAGCGCGTGGGCAAGAGCTGGTTCCTCGGCAGCGCGAATGCCATCTACCAGTCCCTGAACCTGATTCACGACGCCAACCCCGACATTGTTGTCGTGGTCGGAGCGGACCACGTTTACCGCATGGACTTCCAGCAGATGGTCCAGCAGCACGTAGCCAGCGGAGCCAAGGCCACAGTTGCGGCCGTCCGCCAGCCGCTGAACATGGCCAACCAGTTCGGCGTGATCGAGGTCGACAAGAACGATCCGCAGAAGATCTCGGCGTTCGTGGAAAAGCCTGCCGAAACGGAAGGCCTCGCCGCCGATCCCTCACAGTTCCTTGCCTCCATGGGCAACTATGTCTTCGATGCCGACGCCCTGGTGGAAGCGCTTCGCATCGATGCGGAGCGCCTGGACACCAAGCACGACATGGGCGGTGACATCATCCCTTACTTCGTGTCCCAGGGTGAGGCCGGCGTCTACGACTTCACGCTCAACGATATTCCCGGTTCCACCGAACGCGACCGCACGTACTGGCGCGACGTCGGAACCATCGATTCCTTTTATGACGCCCACATGGACCTGATTTCACCCGTTCCGATATTCAACCTGTACAACTCGGAATGGCCCATCTACACGCGGCAGAGTATTTCACCGCCAGCCAAGTTCGTCCGGGGCGAGAACAGCACCGTGGGCACCGCGTTGGACTCAATCGTGGCCAGTGGATCGGTAATCTCCGGCGGAATCGTGGAAGGGTCCGTGCTGTCCAACGATGTTTACGTAGGACCGGCCACCAGGGTCCAGGACTCGGTGCTGATGGACAAGGTGCGCATCGGTGCAGGTGCCGTGGTCAAGCGAGCCATCATCGACAAAAACGTGAAAGTGCCCGCCGGGGCTGCCATTGGCTTGGATCCGGACCTCGACCGGGCCCGCGGCTTCAAGGTCACCGAATCCGGAATCACCGTACTCGCCAAGGACCAGGTTGTACCGGAACCTGACGCCTCCGAGCTCGCCCTGGCGGCCGAATACCGCCGCTCGGTGCCGGAGGCGATCAAGGCTGCCACAGAGAAGTTCCCCGACATCAGGGACTCCGCGGAGCAGGTCACGAAAATCCAGGCTTCCTCGGTAGAGGTCTGACCCGGAACCCCGGAACCCCGGAACCCCGGAACCAGGACAGCCCCGGCCTCCCGGGCGACAGCAGGCTTCCCGCCTCTGCCGCCCGGGAGGCTTTGCTGTGCCCGACCCTGTAAAATTGACCCAATGAGCCCCGCCGATTTGACGCCTGAAGAGATCCAGGCCTGCCTCAAGGTCTTGAACACCATCCACGCCTACGACGAGGAGCACCCGGACTACGTCGCCATCCGTCGTGCCACGGGAAAGATGTTCAAGGCCGTCAAGCGCCACCGCCGGGTCACCAAGCGGGATGAGATCGCGGAAGCCGATCGTGCCGTCATTGCGTTGACGGCCACCGCAGCCCCGGACAGGATCGACGACGAGACCCGCGGGAACAAGCTGGCTACCTCGGCCACGAGCGAAATCGCGGGCCACCTCATCCGGTCCAGGCCCTGCTACATCTGCAAGCAGCACTACACGCAAGTAGACGCGTTCTACCACCAGTTGTGCCCGGAATGTGCGGCCTTCAGCCACAGTAAGCGCGATGCCCGCACGGACCTCAGCGGACGCCGTGCCCTCCTGACAGGTGGGCGCGCCAAGATCGGCATGTACATCGCCCTCCGCTTGCTCCGCGACGGCGCGCACACCACCATCACCACCCGCTTCCCCAAGGACGCGGCACGACGTTTCGCCGCCATGGAAGACAGCGCGGACTGGTTGCACCGGCTCAGGATTGTGGGCATCGACCTCCGGGATCCGTCACAGGTGATGGCGCTCACGGACTCCCTCAACGAAGCCGGCCCGCTCGACATCATCATCAACAACGCCGCCCAGACAGTCCGGCGTTCGGGGAATGCGTACAAGCCCCTGGTGGATGCCGAGGATGAGCCACTGCCCGAGGCCCTTCAGGCAGCCAATGGCGGTCCGGAGCTGGTCACGTTCGGCCATGCCCACGACAAGCACCCGTTGGCCATCACCCAAAGCGTCACCGATCATCCCGTGCTTGCCGGTGATGCGATTACCTCGCTCGCGCTGTCCACGGGCTCCGCGTCGTTGGCACGTATCGCGACGGGCACCGCGATCGACGCCGGCGGCCTGGTTCCCGACCTTGCGGCCATCAACAGCTGGACCCAAGTGGTGGACGAAGTCGATCCGCTCGAGATGCTCGAAGTCCAACTCTGCAATGTCACGGCGCCATTCCTGTTGGTGAGCCGGCTCCGTGGGGCCATGAAGCGTTCCACCGCCCGCAGGAAGTACATCGTGAATGTCTCAGCCATGGAGGGGCAGTTCTCCCGCGCCTACAAAGGCCCCGGGCACCCGCATACCAACATGGCAAAGGCCGCGTTGAACATGATGACGCGGACCAGTGCACAAGAAATGCTGGACAGCGACCGGATCCTGATGACCGCCGTCGACACCGGATGGATCACGGACGAACGCCCGCATTACACCAAAGTCCGGCTCATGGAGGAAGGCTTCCACGCACCCCTCGACCTCGTGGACGGGGCGGCGCGTGTCTACGATCCCATCGTCATGGGCGAAAACGGCGAAGACCAGTACGGCGTCTTCCTGAAGGACTACAAGCCCTCCCCCTGGTAAATCCAGGCGGAGGGCCGCACGCCTGCTAGGTGAGCCGCGTGATCTCGACAGTCACGGTGAGGCCTGAGCCGCCGCCGCCGGACAGGATGCCTTTCAAGGGAGGAACATCCCGGTAGTCCCGGCCCCGCGCCACAGTGACGTGGAGATCTCCGGCAGGCTTGTGGTTAGTGGGATCCCAGCTGCGCCATTCGCCGTCCCACCATTCCAGCCAGGCATGGGATTGGCCTGCGACCGTTTCACCGATCTCGGCCGTGGGCCGCGGATGGATGTAACCGGACACGTACCGGGCCGGGATGCCGCAACTTCGGAGGGAGCCGATGGCCAAGTGCGCCAGGTCCTGGCAGACTCCCTGACGCTGGTTCCAGGCTTCCTCGGCGTTGGTGGTGACGCCCGTAGTGCCTTTCACATAGCTCATTTCGCCGCGCATCCATTCGAAAACGGCCATGGCAGTCTCGTGCGGGTTCTTCCCGGCCACGACGGCGGGAATGATGCCGAGGACTTCCTCCCCCGGACCGCTGAGCTGCGACTGCGGCAACCAGTCGCTGAACTGGTCCCGGATCCCGTCGGAAGCCATCACCTCCCAACCGACAATCTCTTCGTCCAGGGCCACCCGTTCCACCCGGTGGACCTCAACGGTGGTGGTGGCCAGCACTTCGAGGCGCTCGTGCGGCATCTGCATATCGAAGGCGGTGACGCGGGTGCCCCAATAGTCACGGTAGGTGCTCACGGCAGCCTGCGACGGCGTGATCTTCAGCGAGGATTCAAGCACCACCTGTTGCGGATCGGTCAAGGGCGTCATGCGTGCCTCGTTGTACGACAGGGTCACGCGGCGGTTGTATTTGTAGGCCGTCTTGTGGACGATGCTCAGCCGGGTCATGAAACTTCTCCCACCCAGGCCAGTTCATCCGCCTGATTGAAGTACTTACGGGAAATCGCGTCGGAGGCCTGAGTGACGGCCTTCTGCACCCGGTCCATGTGCTCGGGCAGCTCGGACATGAGATCGTCCGTGCGATGGAACTCAAGGAAGGTGCGGGCTTGGCCGACGATCCTGCGGGCGTCGTTGATGAAGCCCACCCGCTGCGCGGATGGATCCAGCTTGGCGAGGCACTCGTCAGCGTCGCGCAGGGCGAAGACGATGGAGCGCGGGAACAAACGGTCCAGCAGGAGGAACTCGGCAGCATGTTGGTCTCCGAAGGCCGCGCGGCGGGTCCTGAGGAATGACTCGTAAGCACCGGCGCAACGCAACATGTTTACCCAGGACATTCCCGCGGAGAGGACATCCCTGGTGGACAGCATCCGCGCGGTCATGTCGGCACGTTCGAGCGAGCGGCCGAGGACAAGGAAAAGCCAGCTTTCGTCGTGGCTCACCGTCGTGTCTGCGAGGCCCCTCACCATGGCGGTGCGTTCCAGTACCCAGTTGCAGAAACGGTACGTGCCCACCACGTCCTTACGGTGCTGGTTCAGCCCGTAGTACGTGGTGTTGAGGCTCTCCCACAATGACGAGGACACAGTCTCGCGTGCCCGCCGCGCATTCTCACGCGCAGCCCCCAGGGAACCGGCAATGGACGTGGCACTTGTCTTGTCGTAGGCGAGGGCGTGAAGCAACTCCGGCAAGCCGAATTCTTCACTCTGCGGCCGGGCTCCCATGACAGCCAGGAGTTCCCGCGCCACGCTGCGTTGCTCCTCGAGCGGCAGGTGGTTCAGGCGTTCGAGATGGACGTCCAGGATCCTGGCCGTTCCGTCGGCCCGCTCCACGTAACGGCCGATCCAGAAAAGGGATTCAGCAATACGGCTCAGCATGGGGCTGTGCCTCCTTCGGGTCCTGCGTTGTGACGATGAATGTATCCTGCTCCGGCATCATGACGTGACGGATCACTGCTGCTGGTCCGATTGGCGGTCCCGCCAGTTACTTTCGACGGGCCAGACCGAGACCTGTTCACGCACCGTGATGGAGGAACGCGGCAGTTCAACTGCGGGCAGTTGCGGGGAGTCCGACAGTACCCAGGTGTCCTTGGAACCCCCACCTTGGGAAGAGTTCACGATCAGCGAGCCTTCCTTCAGCGCAACCCGGGTCAGTCCGCCAGGCAGCACCCAGACGTCGTCGCCGTCGTTGACCGCGAACGGACGCAAATCCACGTGCCGGGGGCCAAAGCGGTCTCCCGAAAGCGTCGGAACGGTGGATAGCTGCAACACGGGCTGCGCGATCCAGCCGCGCGGATCCGCCAGCACCCGCTTCCGCAAAGCATCCAGCTCGTCGCGCGAAGCATCCGGACCGATCACCAGGCCCTTGCCTCCGGAACCGTCTACCGGCTTGACCACAAGTTCCTCGAGCCGGTCGAGGACCTGCTCGCGGGCTTCCTTCTCTTCCAGCCGGAAGGTCTCCACGTTGGCGATCACCGGCTCTTCGTGCAGGTAGTAACGAATCAGGTCCGGCACGTAGGAATAGACCAATTTGTCATCGGCCACCCCGTTACCCACCGCGTTCGCGATCGTCACCCCGCCCGCCCTGGCCGCATTCACCAGCCCCGGACACCCGAGCATGGAGTCGGAGCGGAACTGCAAGGGATCGAGGAACTCGTCATCGATCCGCTTGTAAATCACGTCCACGCGCTGTTCGCCGGCGGTGGTGCGCATGTAGACCCGGTTTCCGCGGCAGATCAGGTCCCTGCCCTCGACCAGTTCAACGCCCATCAACCCGGCCAACAGGGTGTGTTCGAAGTAGGCGCTGTTGAAGACCCCGGGGGTCAAAACCACCACCGTGGGGTCGTCCACCCCCGAGGGCGCTGTCTTGCGCAATGCCGAAAGCAAACGGCGCGGGTATTCCTCGACCGGACGGATGTGCTGCTGTCCGAACGCCTCCGGCAAACCCTTTGCCATCGCCCGCCGGTTCTCCAACACGTAGGACACTCCGGAAGGCACGCGGACGTTGTCCTCCAGCACCCGGAACGTGCCCGCGGCATCGCGGACAACGTCGATACCGGACACGTGCACGCGCACGCCGCCGGCCGGCTCAAAACCATGCACCGCGCGGTGGAAATGCGCACTCGTGGTCACCAATGCCCGAGGCACTACACCGTCGGCAACTACCGCCATCCGCCCGTAGACATCATCCAGGAAAGCCTCCAGCGCGCGCACGCGCTGCTTGACCCCACGCTCAAGCACATCCCACTCGTCAGCCGGAATCACCCTCGGCACGATATCCAACGGGAAGGGTCTCTCCTCCCCCGCATAATCGAAGGTCACGCCCCGGTCCAGGAAGGTCCGTGCCATCGACTCTGCACGGGCGCTCACATCGGCAAGCGAAAGCTCGCGAAGGGCGCCGTCCACCTGGCCATAGGATTTTCGGGCAAGGGTGCCTGGGGCGAACATTTCGTCGTAGGCGCCGGAACGGGCGGCGGCCTCGGAGTAATCCCGGAATAGCTCTGACATGGGACTCAGACAATCACCTTTTCGATTACGAACGCATTTCGCGTTCTGCATGTTGCGACACCGGGTGTGTACCGGTTCGCATTTCAGCTCCTGCATGCATCAAGGTTGACGAATGCAACCCGAGCGTTTTCCGGCCCCCGTTTCCCGATGGGGAGCCGGGATTGTCATGGCAGTGGCAGCCACTGGAGTTGCCTTCATTATCCATACCCTGCTTCCCCCCATCCCTGCCATGACAGCCGCTGTAGCGCTGGGTTTGTTAGCTGCAAATATACCGGGCACGGCGGCATGGGCTGCCGGACGCGCCCGCCCGGGCCTGGACTTCGCCGGTAAGCACCACATGCGGGCAGGCATTGTGCTGCTCGGCTTGAGGGTCAGCGTTGTCGATGTGCTCGACCTTGGCTGGTTTGCGCTCGTCCTGATTGCCGCCGTCGTGCTCCTGAGTTTCGCGGGCACGTATGGGCTGGCCCGGCTGGTGAAGCTCCCGCGCGAAGGCGCCCTGCTGATTGCCACCGGCTTCTCCATTTGCGGGGCCTCGGCGATCGGAGCGATGGCCGCGGTGCGCCGCATCAAACACCAGGACACCGTCCTGCCCGTTGCCTTGGTGACCCTTTGCGGCACGCTCGCCATAGGCGTCCTGCCCTTGCTCATGCACCCCTTGGGCCTGAGCCCTGAACAATTCGGCGCCTGGACTGGCGCTTCCGTGCACGACGTCGGCCAGGTAGTCGCGACGGCACAGACCGCCGGTCCCGTGGCGCTGGCACTCGCCGTCGTCGTGAAACTGACCAGGGTGGTCCTGCTGGCCCCCATCGTTGCCGGAGCCGGGCTCACGCAACGATGGTCGATGCGTCGGAACTCGCGCAACGGCACCGAAGCGAACGACGACGGCGGCAAGTTCCCGCCGATCGTCCCGCTCTTCGTACTCGGGTTCATCGCGATGGTGGCCGTGCGTTCCTCGGGCTGGTTGGGCCCGGGCGTGCTGGACGCCGCGGGAGCACTCCAGGACATCCTGCTCGCCTCGGCCCTGTTAGGGCTGGGTTCGGCGGTCCGCGTCCGCACGCTGTTGCACACAGGTGGCCGCGCTGCGCTCGTTGCGCTTGGCTCCTGGTTCCTGATCGCCCTGTTGGGCTTGGGCGCAGTCTTGCTCATGATTAGATAGCTGGGTGTCGAATCACAACTTGGCGCGCGCTGAAGCCGCCACCCGTTCAGCCCTGATCAGCACCCACAGCTACGATGTCTCCCTTGACGTCCGCCAAGCCCCCGATGCGGGCGTGCCAGGGTACACAAGCCGCAGCGTCATCAACTTTTCCGCACAGCCTGGTTCCTCCACCTTCCTGGATTTCATCCACGGTGGCGTACACAGCGTCTTCCTCAACGGAAAAGGGCTAGACGTCGCCGAGGTAGTGGACGGCGACAGGATCCACCTCGACAATCTCCAGACCGAAAACCAGGTGACGGTCACCGGAACCGCGCTTTACAGCCGGTCCGGAGAGGGCATGCACCGCTTCGTCGATCCCGCCGACGGTCAGTGCTACCTCTACACGCAATACGAACCGGCGGACGCCCGGCGCGTCTTCGCGAACTTCGAACAGCCGGACCTGAAGGCCGAATTCACCTTCCACATCATGGCGCCTTCCGCCTGGCAGGTGGCTTCCAACGGCGCCGAGCTCGACCGGACGCAACTGACGAGCGATCCGGCAACGAGCTGTTGGGACTTCGCCACCACCAAGCGGATGTCCACCTACATCACCACCGTCCTCGCCGGTCCCTATTTCCGCGCTACGGACCACTGGAGCAAGACGCTCGACGACGGGACCAGCCTTGAGGTTCCGCTGGCGCTCTATTGCCGCGCATCCATGCAAGAGTCCTTCGATGCTGCGGAGCTTTTCCGGCTGACGAAGAACGGCCTGGACTTCTTCAACGATCTCTTCGACTATCCGTACCCGTGGGGCAAGTACGATCAGGCGTTCGTGCCGGAGTACAACCTTGGTGCGATGGAAAATCCCGGCCTGGTCACCTTCACCGAGAAATACGTCTTCACCTCACGGGCCACCGATGCCCAGTACCAAGCCCGCGCCAACACCCTCATGCACGAGATGGCCCACATGTGGTTCGGAGACCTCGTGACCATGACCTGGTGGGACGATCTCTGGCTCAAGGAATCCTTCGCCGACTACATGGGCACCCTCGGCGTGGACAAGGCCACGGACTGGGACAGCGCCTGGGTGAATTTTGCGAACAAGCGCAAGTCCTGGGCCTACGTGCAGGACCAGTTGCCCACGACCCACCCCATCGTGGCGGACATTCCCGACCTGGAAGCCGCAAAGCAGAACTTCGACGGCATTACCTATGCAAAGGGCGCTTCCGTCCTCAAGCAATTGGTGGCCTACGTCGGCTTCGAGGCGTTCATTGCGGGCTCGCGACGCTACTTCAAGGATCACGAATACGGCAACACCTCACTGACCGACCTCCTCGAAGCCTTGGGCACGGCATCGGGCCGGGACCTTGGAACGTGGGCCCGGCAGTGGCTGCAGACCTCGGGGATCTCCACCATTGCGGCCGAAATCTCCGGGGGCGGCGATGCCATGGAGGCAGTTACCCTGCGCCAGGACTCAGTGGACCCCATCACGGGCACGCAGGAACACCGCCCGCACAGGCTCAGGATCGGTCTCTATAACTTTGACGACGGCGGCCAATTGCTCCGCACAGAGGGCATCGAGCTGGACGTCGAAGGCGCCGACACTACGGTGGAGGAACTCGCGGGCAAGCCGCGTCCGGCCCTGCTTCTCGTCAACGACGACGACCTCAGCTATGCCAAGGTGCGCCTGGATGCGGAGTCAGAGGCAACGGTACGTTCCTCCTTGGACCGGCTCAGCGATCCGATGGCCCGGGCGTTGTGCTGGACAGCCCTGTGGGATTCAGCGCGCGACGCCGTTACCCCCGCGGCGCTGTACGTCGCCGCCGTCGAACGCTTCGCCCCTGCCGAGTCAGGAATCGGCGTCCTCCTGAACGTTCTGGGCAACGCGGTGACCGCCGTCGAGCGCTACGTCCCGGCCCGGCAACGGGGTGGGGTCCGCGAGAGCCTGATGGCGGCCAGCGCGATGGAGTTGCGGACCTCAAAACCGGGTTCGGACCAGCAACTCGCGTGGGCCAGGACACTGGCGGAGTTGTCGCGCCATGACGGCGCGTATGTCGAGTTCTTCCGCGGTATTCTCTCCGGAAGCGTGATAGTGGATGGCCTGACGGTGGATGCGGATCTCCGGTGGAGCCTGTGGCAAGCACTGGCAGCCAACGGAGCGGCCACGCTATCGGAACTGGATGCCGAACTCGCCCTGGACCACACCGCGGCGGGACGCGAAGGCCATGCCCTGGCCGCAGCTGCGCGTCCGGATGCCGCCGTCAAGACGGCCGCATGGAATGCCGCGGTCAACGGCACCGGGCTCTCCAACGAGATTCTGAGCGCGACAATCGCAGGCTTCTCCCTTGCCCCGTCCGGGCTCCTGGACGGCTTCACCGAACCGTACTTCGACTGCCTGGAGGATGTCTGGCAATCCCGGAGCATCGAGATCGCGGGCCGGATTGTGCGGGGCCTGTTCCCCGCAGCCCAGGATCTGCAGGCCGGGATGGCTCCGGAAGATCATCCGGTGCTTCGGCGCACGGACGATTGGCTGAGCGCCCACACTGAAGCTCCGCGGGCCCTCCGGCGCATCGTCATTGAGCAGCGAAGCCACTTGTTCCGCGCCCTGACGGCCCAAGCCGCCGGTGCTTCGCAACAAGAAGCCGGAGCGCTGCAGCAGGGCTGACGCGGGAGCCGGCGATCCGGGGGTGGACGAGCTGGCCTTGAACCAAAGGGATCGCCGGCATCGTCTTTAGATGCAAGCCCTGCGCTCCGCATGGGCCTTTCTTGAGGACGGTCACCATGAAGTTTCCCCGCCCCGTGCTTGCCGCCGCAGCGCTGGGCACCACCCTTTTGCTCGGAGCCTGCTTCGGCGGACAGCCGGCCGCTCCGGTGCCCGCAACGCCTACAACCCCAACGGTGAGCACAACGCCCGCCCCAAGCACACAGTCACCTTCACTGAGCACCACCACCCCGACTCCCGCAACGCCGTCGACGAGCCCGACGGCGACCCCAACCGCGCCCCCGGCGGTTTCGTCCCCGTCCCCGTCAGCGACCGTTCCGCCCGCCGTCGTTCCGCCACCCCCAGCGCCGCCAGCTGTAGTCCCGCCTCCAGCACCGGCGCCACCCCGCATGGTTCCGCCGCCACCGCGGCACCCCAACGGCGGCGACCGCGACGGCGACGATAACGGCGGACCGGACGACGGCGATGGAAACCGGTAGCGCGCCGCCTCGCGACAGAATAAGGCGGTTCGCCGGGCTATCCCTTGGGATAGTTGCGATGATGACGGTGGCGGCTTGCAGTTCCGCTGTTCGAGGCCAGGACTCCCGTACGGTTGAGTCTGCCGAAGCGCCGTTCGCGTGGTTCAACGCAGCAGCGGCCCCGGCTGGATGGAAAACCATGGAACTTCCGGACGGCACGGGGGTCCTTTCGGTCCCAACCGATGCCAGCCCGGCGGAAAGCGACCCCGGCAGTGTGTCCGCGAACGTCTCGTCCTCAACGGGAGAACTGCGGATGTACTTCAACGCCACGCCCCGGCAGGGCAGCGAGGCGCTGGACAATTGGAACACCTTCAGGCTCGATCACCTGGCGGACGAGAACTCCTCGCCACCCAGCAAAATCGCTGAGCGAACCGGAATGGCTTTCCGCGGAGGCACGGGTTCCTGCGTGGAGGACAGCTACGTGACCCACGTCGGCAACAACCGCTACCGTGAGATAGCTTGCCTCGTAGCGGCCAGCAAGGGCAGCAGCGTCCTCATCGTGGCGGCTCCCGCCGATTCATGGCCGCTCTACGGTCCGGTCATGGAACAGGCAGTGGATGCGTACCGGACGGAGTAACTAGGGAACACCGGCAGTTAAGGCACACGGTGCAGCCATTCCTCGGTACCAAACTTTGACTGCACCCGTTCCCGGGCTGTTGCCAATTCGGCGTCGGTGATGCGGGACTCCGTGGCGCCGTAGCGCTCGGTGAAGACCTCCTGCATGGCTTTGATGATTTCTGTCCGCGCCAGGCCGGTTTGCCGACGGAGTGGATCCACACGCTTCTTTGCGCTGCGGGTTCCTTTGTCGGAAAGCTTTTCCTTGCCGATGCGCAGAACCTCGACCATCTTGTCGGCGTCGATGTCGTAGCTCATGGTGACGTGGTGCAGCATGCCGCCGTTGGCGAGTCGCTTTTGCGCTGCACCGCCGATCTTTCCGTGCTCGGTGGCGATGTCATTGAGCGGGACGTAGAACGCGGTAATGCCCAGTTTTTCCAGGGCAGCCATGACCCACGCATCCAGGAACGCGTAGGAGTCGGCAAAGCTGATGCCATCCACGAGGCTCTGTGGCACATAGAGCGAATAGGTGATGCAGTTTCCGGCCTCCATGAACATGGCTCCCCCGCCGCTGATGCGGCGGACCACCGTGATGCCGTGGCGCGCGACGCCGTCGGGGTCCACCTCGTTGCGGAAAGACTGGAAGCTGCCGATCACCACTGACGGCTCTTCCCAGTCCCAGAAGCGCAAGGTGGGGTTGCGAAGTCCGGCCCCGACCTGCTCCGTGAGGACCTCGTCCAGCGCTACGTTGAGGTGCGTGGGAAGGACCGACGGCGGGATGACCTCCCACTGGTGGTCCGCCCACCCGGTGGCTTTGGACAGTGCCCTGCGGACAGCTACGGCGACGGCGTCAGCGGAAAAGCCGAACAGGACCGAGTCGGCAGGCAATGCGGCGGTGACGGCAGCGGAAATCTCGGCCGGCGTCGAACTTTCCGGAAGGCCCGTGAGCGCGCGGTTAATGTCCATCAGGGCCTCGTCGGGTTCCAGGAAGAAGTCGCCACTGAGCGAGACGTTCGCGAACCGCCCGTCCACGAGGTCCAGGTCAACCACCACGAGTTTTCCGCCGGGGACCTTGTATTCGCCATGGAGTGGCGGGGAGTCAAATGCCATGCTGGGAGTCATGGTTTCCATCCTGCCGGAAAACGCAAAAGCCCGCAGCCGCCGGGATACGGCGGGTGCGGGCTTTCACAGAAGCTTGGAGGTGAAGTTGATTACTTCTTGCCGCCGAAGCCCTTGAAGCGAGCGTTGAAGCGCTCGACGCGGCCTGCAGAGTCCATGATGCGCTGCTTGCCCGTGTAGAACGGGTGGGACTCCGAGGAGATTTCGACGTCGATGACCGGGTAGGTGTTGCCGTCTTCCCACTCGATGGTCTTCGAAGAAGACACGGTGGACTTGGTCAGGAACTTGACGCCGGAAGCCAGGTCGTTGAATACAACAGCTTCGTACTTCGGGTGAATATCAGACTTCATAATGGGACCTTTTGTTCACGCAGCTGGATTTTGCCAGCTGCCAGGTATGAATGGATTCGGTCCGCGCACTGAAAACAGATACCCAGTGCCGGGCCAACAACCAATCATAGCGGAAACCGCGAAGTTCTCACGAACTCACGCAAAGTTCGGGTCAGGTTCGGCGCCGAAGTTCCCAGAAGGCCACGGCCGAGGCGGCTAAGGACATTGAGCGAGTCGACGCCGGTACGCATGGGATCTTCATCGCGAGGTCGACGGCGGCGAGCGTCTCCGGGCTCATGGCGGCGCCTTCGGTGCTAGATGGACGGGCCTCTCAGCGCAATGCGCCGTCAGGCTGGGCCGGCGGATTGCTCCAGCGAACGCCGAGGAGTTGCGAGAGGGCATATTGAGCCACGCCATTGAACGGACTTGACGATTGCGCGAATCGGACGATGGCGAGCCTGGCGCCTTTTGCGGGGTACATCTCGAGATCGTCCGCGACATCGGAGATGAATCTGGCGCCCAACGCAGGCGCTGAGCCGCCGAGAACTACTTCTCCGACATCGAATGCGGCGCAGATAAGACGGATCGCTCGCGCGAGTGCCTTGGCTCCGTCCGCGAGGCGCTCCTGCGCTCCTGCCGCTTCGGCTAGCAGGTGGACCTCTTCGAAACTCGATTCGTCGCGAAAGGCGGGCCCGAGCATCGCGGTCAGAGACGATGTGGACTCGAGGCATCCCGTCAATCCGCACCGGCAAACGTTGCGCGAACCTTCATAGACCACGCGCACATGCCCGATCTCACCCGCGCGGCCAGATGGACCGATCATCACCTCGCCGTCCCGGATGATCGCAGCCCCGATGCCTTCGCCCAGATGGATAAACAGACTGTTCTCAGCCGCTTCGCGTGAGGAGATGGACTCGCTGAGCGCCTCCGCGTCGGCATCGTTGATAATGACGCACGGAACACCGACTGCACCCGTTACGACCTCTGCAACCGGTTCGTCGTACCATGCCAGCTGCACGCTCTCCACAACTCGGCCATGAATTGTGGTGCCGGGAACCCGGAGGCCCACGCAGAGCACATTTCGTTCGGTGTCGCCGACGAACTCTTCCACAAACCGGGCGACGTCCTCCGGGGTCGCTCCGGATTCAAGGCGATCGCTTCGTTCAGAGACGACCTCTCCCGCGAGATTGAGGATCGCACCACGGACTATGAGGGGCCTGAGCGTGACGACAAGGATGCCGTGTCGATCGCGGTCGAGCTTCAGGGTCGTCGCTCGCTTGCCACCGGTGCTCACTGCTTGCTGGCCATCCTGGACGTAGCCATCTCGGATCAGTTCTGTGAGCAGCGAGGAGACTGTCGCCGATGTGAGCCCCGAGCGGCGGGCGATCTCGGCGCGGGTCATCCGCCCGTCGCCCTGTACGACCAGCTGAAGAGCGGCGCGCAAGTGCCCTCGACGCATCTCCAGCCGTCCGGAGTCGCCTGCGGCCGGCCCGTCGACTGTGCGCCCTCGTAGGAGCTCCACTGTTTCTCCCAACTTCCTGATACCCGTTCGGTCCTTGCCCACCCTACTCGGCGCTGCTGGCACAGGAGGTCTTGACTTAATTTAGTCACTCCCTATAGTTCTAAACAACCGCCAGCCCATCAGGCGGACGGCGTGCAAGGCCGGACGCGGAGACCCCGCCGCCCGGACGGACGATGATATTCCACCCAACCGCGGGCTTCGAGACCCGGCTTCGGCATCCTAGCTCGCTCGAAACAATGGTGATTTCATGCACACAGCACCCCATTCCCCGACGAAGACCCGAGTACGGTCGCTGCGCCACGTTCTCGTCGCAGCCTTTGCGACCCTTTTTGCAGCAACCGGATTGACCGCAATGGATGACCGACATGCTGCGAACGCGGCCGGGTCGACGTATCAGATCGACGATGCAACGACGTCCGGCGAGAACTCCTTCGCCTACACCGGCGCCTGGAACGCCGACAAAGGACTGCCGACGACCGGCTGGTATGCCGGAACCGAACACTGGTCGGCAGAGAAGGACGCTGCCGTGACGCTTTCCTTTTTCGGAACCGGCGCTGAAATCTATGGGCGCAAGCACCCCGCGCACGGTATCTATGCCCTCAGCGTCAACGGCGGCCCCGAGACCCGTTTCGATGCCTACGCGCCAACCGCCACCAGCTCGGTCCTGATCTTCGGAACCGGTAAGCTCCCGCAAGGAAACCACATCCTGAAGCTGCGCCTGACCGGAGACAAGAACCCCGCGGCAACCGGCATAGCGGGGCAGATGGACTACGCCGTCGTGACCACCGACGGTAGCGAGGCCGGTATTGCCTGGGCCGGTCTCCCGCAGCCGTCGCAGCTCACGCTGGACGGCGGAGCGCTCGAGCTCTCAGCCACGTCGCGGCTCTTTGTGCTCAGGCAGCAGCAGGGACTCCTCCAGGCGGAAGCTGAGCGATTTAGCGCCGAGCTCGCCGCCTCTGGCACACTCCCCGCGGCGCCGCAGATCGCTGTCGGCGACGAGAACCAGATCCGTCCCGGAGACATCGTGCTCCGGCAAGGCGATCTGGCCGGCACCGCTTCGCCCGAGGCGTTCGCTGTCGCGGTTTCCGACCGGGTGGACGTTACGGGCGAGGACGTCCAGGGGGTCTTCTACGCCACCCGGCAGCTCGTGCAGAACCTCAAGGCGAAGGGCCACATCCCGACCGGTCGCGTATCGAGCAGCCCCTCCGTCGCCGAACGTAGCCTTCACATCGACATCGGGCGGAAGTACTACACGAAGCAGTGGATCGCAGCACAGATCCGGGACATGGGCTACGTCGGGCTGAACACCCTGCAGCTTCACTTCTCCGAGAACGAGGGCTTCCGCATTGCCAGCGACGGCCATCCCGAAGTCGTCTCCGCGGAGCGCCTCACGAAGGACGAGGTCCGCGAACTCATCGCCCTTGCCACGGCGAATCACATTCAGGTCGTTCCGTCGCTCGACATGCCGGGCCACCTCATGCAGGCGTTGAGTGCGCATACGGAGCTCCGGCTGAAAGACGTCTGAGGCAGGGACGTACGCGGTGCACTCGACATCACCAAACCGGAGGCCATTGCGTTCGCGAAGGAACTGATCGACGAGTATGCCGAGCTGTTCGCCGGCTCGACGTATTGGAACCTCGGCGCTGACGAGTTCGTGGACTTCGACCGCATGTCTGACTACCCGATCCTCGACAACGCCGCCAAGCAACGGTTCGGTCCCACCGCCAACGGGTTCGATCTGCTCACCGCGTTCGCCAACGACATGGGCGACTACATCGAGTCCAAAGGGTTTACGGTGCGGGTCTGGAATGACGGTATGATGCGCGGCAACGTCGTGAACCTCGAAACCGACATGCAGATCACCTGGTGGACGAATTGGGACACCAACATGGCGCCACTGCAAAAGGCGCTCGACGGCGGGTACAAGCTCGTCAACTTCAATGACTCGGTCTTCTACTACGTGCTCGGCGAAGCCGCCGGCTACAAATATCCCACTGCAGCGAGGATTTGGGACAGGAACTGGCACCCTGGAGTCTTCCCGAACCTCAAAACAGGTCCGCAAACCCTCACCCAGCCGTACCCGGCGCAACTGCTCGGCGCGTCGTTCGCCATTTGGAGCGACCGTCCAGCCGAGCAGACCGAGGCCCAGGTTGCCGCAGGAGTCCGCGGTCCGCTCCGTGCGATGGCAGAACGGTCCTGGAACGCTGGCTCGAAACTCCGGCTTGCGCAGTTCGACACGGTGAACCAGATGATCGCACGGGCGCCCGGAATCGAGCAGTCTCTTGGCGCTAGTGGAAACGTCACGGTGTTACCGTCTGCGGGACTTTCGGTTCCGGTGAAGGTGGATGGTCGGTGCGTCGCGGGCAAGGTTTTGTTGGCTGTGTCGGCGGCCAATGGTGAGGGTGTGCCCGTGGCGGTGAAGTTCGCTTCCTCGTATGGGGCGAAGTCCTTTGCCGAGGTGGCTGCGGGGAAGAATGCATTCCATGCGTTTTCGACGCGCTTGGCGGGCATCCCGGCCGGTGAGGTGACGGTTTCCGTTTCGGCGGTGGTCGGTGGTGTGGCCGTCAGCACCCCGCAGGTGATCGCCTACCCGGCCCGTACCTGCTAACCGAACCCGGTGGGAGAGCCGACACCCCCAGCCCGCCGGCTCTCCCACTGGACTCAACGACCGCACTGTCCAATGCCCGGGAGACGGGCAATCCAGAAGAGGAGTACTCAACATGTCCAAGACCACGACCCGACTTCGCATCGTCACAGCCACAACCGGAGCCGTAATCCTTTCGTATGTCGGCAGCGCCGCCATCGCCGCCGACGTCCAGCACGGCGACGGCGAAGTCGACGTCACCGTGGAGATCGCCAAGATCGACCCACCCGGCGTCCTCGCGCTGAGCGTCGCAGGCACATCGGCCGCGCTCACGGAGAACGGCTCAAACGACCTCGTCCGCCAATTCACTGGCTCCCTCCCCACTGTGACGGTGACGGATACCCGAGCCGCCGATACCATTCCGGCCGGTGCGCACTGGTACGTGCTCGGCACCGCAACAGACTTCACGGGCGGCGCCGGCAAGAGCACCATCGGCGCGCGGTATCTCGGCTGGGCGCCGCGCCTGATCGACGGCGGAGCTTCCGGACTCGTCGCGCAGGGCGACCCGGTGACCTCGGCTGTCGACAACACCCCGGCGAATGTGGGCTTGGTCGACCGGGAACTCCTCGCCATGGCGGCGGACTCCGGAGCCGTGGCTACCGAGGGAAAGTGGACCGCCACCGCTGATCTCGCACTCAGGGTCCCGTCAACCGTTACTCCCGGCGCATACACCTCAAAACTGACGCTGTCCCTGTTCGAGTAACCGCATAGATCGATGCGCGTGCCGGCCTCGGCTCTTCGAGCGATGCCTGCCGAAGCCGGCACACGCAGTCCACGCCCACGATTCGACCCGGAACGGAAGAAAATGAGCGTCATCGACCGTCACAGGCGTCACCCACTAAAGAGATCGGCGAGCAGGAGTCACCTGCTCGACGCTCCCGTTTCGATCCTCGCCGCGGCGTTCCTCGCATTCGCTCCCTCATCCGGGACCGATGTCGGTGAACAAGACCCCGTCATCACGTGGGCAGTCAGCCCGGCCAACGCCTCCGAACCCGATGGCCGCTCATGGGTCGAGCGCACGATGAACCCGGGTGAACAAACGACCGAGCACCTCGCCCTGCGCAATCTCGGCGACCAGAACGCAACCTTCATGCTAACGGCTGCGGACGGCTACTTCACCACTGCGGGGCGGTTCAACATGCTCCCGGCCGACCGAACGTCCACCGACGCCGGGACATGGATCAGCGTCGCGACGAAAGTCAGCCTCGCAGCCCACACCACCGCTATTGTGCCGTTCACGATCACCGTGCCGAAAAACGCCACCCCCGGCGACCATGCCGCGGGAATTGCCGCCTCGGTGTTGAGCACCGGAACCGTGCAAGAGGGTTCGCGAGTGGGAGTGGAGAGCAGAGTAGGTTTCCGGGTTATGACGCGAGTCACCGGCGAACTGAAACCGGAGCTGAACGTGGTGGACGTCGAGGCAAGCTATGACATGTCATGGAATCCATTCGCGCCAGGCTCGGCCACCCTGAAGTATGGTGCCGTCAACAGGGGCAACACCCGGTTCGCGTTCACGGACAGCGTTGACGGGGCACCGGCCAGAACACGGGGCGATCTCCTCCCCGGCGAACGAAGAGTATCCACCAGCATCGTGCCGGTCTGGCCGTTCGGTCCCGTCACCATCGACCTCAGGGTCACGCCGACAGCGGACGCGGCCGCCGACGCGGTCCCGCCTCCGGTTCGTACGTCCGTCGTCGTGTGGGCCCTGCCCTGGTCGCAACTTCTTTGTATCCTGGGTGTGACACTGATCTTCACGGCCCTCGCCCTCGGGCGGCGCCGAAGCAAGGCACGGCTGACGAAGCTCATCGACGCGGCCCGGGCTGAGGGCCGAGCCGAGGGTTCGTCACCATGAGCGCCAATCATCCCCTGCCCGTACCTGCCCTGCCGACATCTGCCCCTCCGATCGCCGACGACGCAGGAATCTCGGTGACGGTCTGGATCGCTCCACGTCCGGTGCCACTCTTGGACGCCCTCTCCGGAACGGGCTTCGACATCGGCACCGTCGGGCTGTTCGCTGTGGTGGCATTGGTGACGGGCGTTATAGCGATCACCATCAGCTGCGTCCGAAAATGGCCAACGAGGAACTGCCCGGTTCGCTGAACTGATCGAGGAGGAACGGCCTGGTGGACCGCGATGGCGTTCCCGTCGTCAAAGCAGCCTATCCGTCTCCGGGGTCAGACCATCTCCCTCGGTGCCGAAGACCAGAGCCAGGTTTTCGTGGTCCTCTGCGACGAGCTCGTCCAGCGTGATCGCGCCCTCCACCAGCGTCATCCCCGCCACCACGCAGCCCGCTTCCTTCAGCACCTCGATATCGTCAGGCCACGATTCGATCCGCGTCCATGGCACCGGAAAGACTGTACCCATGCTGACCCTGATCGAGCGACGGTACAGCGGGTCAGCACATTGCGGCGACACCGGTACAGCATCGACGCCGATCGCCGCTGCTCTCCTGTGTCACCTGCCGCTGTAGACCGGGAACGCGCTGGCGTCGCCGTAGTCCACGTCTTGCAGATCGCGCAACGTGGCAACATCGTCGTCGGAGATGACGAAGTCGACCTCGGCGTTGGAGCGCATGTGCTCGGGGTTGGCGGTCTTGGGCAGCGACACCGTGCCCAGTTGTAGCGTGTACCGGATACACAGCTGCGGCACCGTCACCCCGTACTTACCTGCCATCGCCCGAACCTCGGCATTCTTCAGGATCTCCCCGTGGGCGATCGGCGAGTACGCCTCGACGATGATCCCCTTGCTCTCACAGTAGGCGAGCAACTCTGCCGGGGTGTTGCCCGCGTGGACCAGGAGCTGGTTGACCTGCGGGACCACCGTCGCGGTGGACAGGATGTTCTCCAGGTCGGATTCCAGGAAGTTGGACACCCCGATGGAACGGACCTTGCCGGCTTGGTAGGCGTCCTCCAGGGCCATCCACGCCTGACGGTTACCGTCTGCGTAGTCACCGCCGCGGAAGTCGTTCCAGGGCTGCGGGCTGTGGATGAGCATCAGGTCGATGTACTCGAGCCCGAGCTTTTCCATGGACCCGGCGATCGCGGTGGCCGCGCCGTCGTAGTTCTTGATCTCGGCGGCCAGCTTGGTTGAGACGAACAGCTCGTCTCGGGCGAGGCCGCTCGTGCGGATGCCTTCGCCGACGCCGCGCTCGTTGCCATAGGCCTGAGCGGTGTCGATGTTCCGGTAACCGATCTCCACCGCGGCACGGATCGCGGCAGCTGCCTTGTCGTCGTCGATGAACCAGGTGCCCAGGCCAAGCTTGGGAATCTCAACCCCGTTTGCCAGGATGTAGCTCTCGTTCAGGATGCTCATACGTTCTCTCCAATCTTCGGCAGCGCGCCGTAGACCTCGTCGGTGACGGACTCGAGCCATTCGTTGCTGACGTTCTCGCCGGGGGTGATGAAGGCGACGTGGGAGAACCACGAGTCGGCCTTCGCCCCGTGCCAATGCTTCGTGCCGGCAGGCACACGGATCACAGTTCCCGGCTCCAGGCTGACCGGGTCCTGGCCCTCGGCCTGGAACCAGCCGCTGCCCGCAGTGCACATCAGGATCTGGTCGCCGCCGCCGTCGGTGCCATGGTGGATGTGCCAGTTGTTGCGGCAGCTCGGCTCGAAAGAGACGTTGCTGACCGGAACGCTCCCCGAGGCGAGCGGGGCCAGGTAGCTCTGGCCGATGAAGTACTGCGCGAAGGCGTCGTTCTTCTCCCCGAGCGGGAAGATCTGGTCGAATTCGTTGTCAGTCATGTGTTTGTCCTTCTGCTGCGATCAGTGGTTGACGTAGGTCATGTGCTCGGCGTTGTAGCGGTCTCCGCGTACTCCGATGCGCCGGGCGAGGCTGTCAAGGTCGGAGCGCTCGTCCGCAGAGAGGGCGAGCTGGGTGGCCGCCGCGTTCTCCCGGATGCGCTCGGTGCGTCGGGTGCCGGGGATCGGCACGATCCACGGCTGCTGCGCCAGCAACCAGGCCAAGGCGATCTGGCCCGGCGTCGCGCCCTTCGCCTCGGCCAGGCCTTTGACGTGGTCAACGAGCGCCTGGTTCGCGGCGAGATTCTCCGCCTCGAACCGCGGAACACGGCGGCGGATATCGCCCTCGGTGAAAGCCGTCGCCGAGTTGACGGTGCCGGTAAGGAAGCCCTTGCCAAGCGGGCTGAACGGCACGAACCCGATGCCGAGCTCTGTCAGCGTCGGCAGCACCTCAGCCTCGGGATCCCGTGTCCAGAGCGAGTACTCGCTCTGGACAGCGGTGACCGGGTGCACGGCGTGAGCGCGGCGGATCGTGGCGGCGGAGGCCTCGGAGAGGCCGAAGTGCTTCACCTTGCCCTCGGCGATCAGCTCGCCGACAGCACCGGCCACATCCTCGATCGGCACATCGGGGTCGACGCGGTGCTGATAGAACAAGTCGATCGCCTCGGTGCGGAGCCGTTTCAGCGACGCCTCGGCGACGCGTCGGATCTGCTCGGGCCGGCTGTCCAAGCCGACCATCCTGCCGTCCCGGATGTCCCAGCCGAACTTGGTGGCGATCGCCACCCGGTCGCGGATCGGCTCGAACGCCTCCCCGACGAGCTCCTCGTTGACGTACGGCCCGTAGACTTCCGCCGTGTCGAAAAACGTCACGCCCTCGTCGACGGCCGAGCGCAGCACAGAGATCATCTCGTCGCGATCGCCGGGGTTGGGTCCGTAGCTCTGGGACATACCCATCGCACCGAGCCCGATCGCGGAGACCTCGAGGCCCTGGCCAAGTGTTCTGATGTGCATGATCAGTCCTTCGTAGTAGTGGTGTCATCGAGCACCGGGCGCGACAGCGACGCGGTCACAGTAGCGGCGAGGCTCGCCAGCAGCTGGAGCCGTTGCTCGCTGGGCGAACCGGACTCGGCGGTGTAAATGAGGAACGAAAGCCCCGGCTCGGCAGTCAGCTCCAAACCCTCATACGTAAGGGTGAGGTCGCCGACCTCGTGATGGTGAAAATCCTTTGTACCCGAGCCGTGGCGGCGGACGTTGTGCGCACCCCACCGCACACGGAACGCATCGCTGCAGGTGGAGAGTTCACCGACAAGGTCATGCAACTGCTTGTCATGAGGATCATGACCGGCCTCCGTGCGCAGGATCGCCACGGTGACGTCTGCGGCCGCCTCCCAGTCCGGGTAGAAGGACTTGGCGCGCTCGTCGAGGAAGCAATACCGGGCGAGGTTCCCCTGCCCGGGCCCGTCGAAGACTTCATCGTAGAACGCGCGGCCCAGGGCATTGGTCGCCAGGATGTCCATCCGCCCGTTGCGTACGAATGCCGGGCCGTTCACGATGACGTCCACCGCACGGGTCAGGCTATCCCGGGCCACCCACGTCTTCGGCTTGCGCCGCCGCACGGGCTGCGCGCCCCCGTTTGCGGTGCGGGCGAGATCAAAAAGGTGCTCGCGCTCGGCATCGTCGAGCTGCAGAGCCCGGGCGACCGACTCCAGCACAGAGTCTGAAACCCCCACGAGATTCCCCCGCTCGATCTTGGCGTAATACTCCGGACTCACGTCCGCGAGCATCGCGACCTCGCCCCGCCTCAAACCCGCCACGCGACGGTGCCCCGAGACCGCCAACCCAGCCTGCTCGGGGCTGACATTCGCCCGACGGGACATGAGGAACTCCCGCGCTTCGTCCCTGCTATCCATACAGACAACGATATTTCGGCCACCGCTTCGGAGGGAGTCCCCACTGGTACACCCTTCACTGGAGACTCCCTCCCCCGCCGCCGTGACGATGGAATGGACTCGTCCAATCAACGACGAGGAGTAAGACCATGAGCACCAAAGAGCAGAACACCGGCTGGAGCGGCGGGAAGAACGCCTTCGGCGACTTCGCGCCCGGAATGGTCCACTACACCGACAAGGTCCTCTTCGACGAGGTCTGGGAACGCACGGACCTGTCCAAGCGCGATCGCAGCCTGATCACCGTCGCCGCATTGACGTCAATGGGCAAGATGGACCAGCTGAAGTTCCACCTCGGCTTCGCCCGCCAGAACGGCGTCACCGAGGAGGAACTGAAGGAAGCGATCACCCAGCTCGCGTTCTACACGGGCTGGCCCAACGGGATGGGCGCGATGAGCGTATTGAAGGGCATCATCGAGGAAGAGGGTTAAAAGCTTACAGCTGCTTGGTACGACCAGACTGACCCCGCCGACATCGCTAACCGACAGCAAACCGGCGGGTGCCCATTCCGACTCGATCGGACGAGCGCCCGTCATACCGCAGAATTGATCCAAGGAGAGACAATGAACGATTCGCGCTCACCGGTCCGGCGAAGCCCTCGCGGGCAGGCCATGGCCCCGCCAACGATGCCGATTCGGGCCGAGGCCTTCGACGACCCACACGGCACCGTCCTGCACTGGCTCGGTATGGCGGGATTTCTGATCAACGCAAGAGGAACTTTGCTGGCCGTCGACCCGCTGCTCCAGGACTTCGACATGCCCGTGCTCATCGACTTCCCGCTCCAGGCGGCAGACGTCCCCCGACTCGATGGGATCCTCGTCACTCACGCGGACAATGACCACTTCAGCGTGCCGACATGTACGGCCCTGAAAGAAGTCACCCAGCGGTTCCACTCGACCCGCTACGTCGCCGATCTGATGCAGGAACTGGGCATGCCCGCCGCCGGCCACAGCATCGGCGATGCTTTCTCCGTCGGTGGGGTCCGGGTAACGGTCACACCGGCCGACCATGCCTGGCAAAATGCCGCGCCCCAGCCGGGGCAGCGTACCTTTCACGATGAGGACTCGTGCGGTTTCTGGATCGAGACCCTTGACGGCGTGATCTGGGCACCAGGGGATTCACGGCTGATCCGTGAACACCATCTGACCATGCCAGCCCCGGACGCGCTACTCTTCGACTTCTCGAACAGCGAATGGCACTTCACCTTCGACGGCGCAGTCGAGATGGCCAATGCCTACCCCGACGCGGACTTGCTCCTGCACCACTGGGGCAGCGTAGATTCCCCCGAATTCGCCCCGTTCAACGCCGACCCGGACACGCTCCGGGACGTCGTGGTCAACCCCAAGCGCATCCGTGTACTCGCACCGGGCGAGCCTTTCCGGCTGGGCGGCGCATCCGCGCGGGCGCGACACAATCAGCGGTTGACGTAGCCGAATGTGCAGAAGTTCGCGGCCGATCAAAATCTCATCGGCGCATCGAATACCTCACGCTAACGAAGGCCCCTGAGGAGGACGGACATTCCACGCTACCTCGTCGCATAGAACGCCACAGCCGACGACGCAGCAACATTCAGCGAATCCACGCCGTTCATCATCGGAATCGTCACCCGCGCGTCGAGCAATCGATCGGTCTCAGGCTTCAGCCCATCGCCTTCGGTTCCGAAAAGCAGCACGAGGTTTTGATGATCCTGGGCCACCAGCTCATCAAGAGTGATGGCTCCCTCCCCCAGAGACATGCCTGCCACGAAGTAGCCCGCCTCTTTCAACTGCTCAATACTGGCCGGCCACGGGTCGACCCTCGTCCACGGAACCTGGAAAACGGTGCCCATACTGACCCTGATCGAGCGCCGGTACAACGGATCTGCACATTGCGGGGTCACCAGCACAGCATCGACACCGATCGCCGCCGCTGACCTAAAAATGGCACCAACGTTCGTGTGGTCGGTCAAATCCTCCAAGATCGCGATCCTCGATCGATGCGGAGTTTTGGAACACCCCACATTCGAATGGTCGACCACGTCCTCCAACACTGCCACACGGTGTGCGCCAGCGAGAAGTTCCTCGAGGGGCACCGGTGCCGGGCGATGCATGGCAGCCATGGCACCGCGGTGCAAATGGAATCCGGTGATTTCCTCAAGCAGGGAAGCCTTGCCGATGTAGACCGGAACCTCGGGGAACTGTTGGAAAACGTCGTCGAGATCTTCCAGCCATTTCTCCGCCAGGAAGAAGGAGCGGGGCCGATGGCCGGCCGCGAGGGCGCGCCGCAGGACCCTGGACGATTCGGCGATGTACATGCCCTCCGCAGGCTCGCGGAGCTTGCGGAGGTGGACATCAGTCAGTTGCGTGTAGTCCGAAACGCGCGGGTCTGCGGCGGTTTCGAGGTGGTAGAAGGTCACGGGGTTCCTATTTCAGCAGGTTGGCGATCATGAAGCCGAGCGCCACGATGCCGAGCGCGAAGATCACGATGCGCAGCGCAAGGGGCTTCAGGCGCCGGCCCACTTTGGAGCCCACCAGTCCGCCGATCAATGAACTGACAGCGATGACTGCCACCACCGGCCATTCGATCCGGCCAAAGGCAAACAGGAGGTAGGAGCACGCTGCCACCACGTTGACGGCCAACACGAGGATGTTCTTCATGGCGTTGGCGTTCTGGATGGTGCCCGTCATGAAGACACCCAGAATGCCGACGAGCAGGATGCCCTGGGCAGCGACGAAATAGCCGCCATAGACCCCGGCGAGGTACACCAGCGCCACGAGGATCACGGTGTGCCGCTTGTCGTGGATGGCGTGCTCCGGGTTGCCGGCCCGGTCCTGGACCCACCGTTGGAGTTTGGGCTGGAAGAGCACCATGAGCAGCGCGACCACGATCAGGATGGGAGCGGCGTAGTAGAAGACCTTCTCCGGGAGGTGCAGCAGCAGCCAGGCACCCGTAATGCCGCCAAGCAGCGACGCCGGCAAGAGCCTGAGCAACTGCCGGCCCCTGCCCCGGAGTTCGTGACGATAGCCCCAGGCCCCAGTTACGTTGCCTGCCACAAGCCCCATGGCGTTGCTGATGGTCGCCGTGACAGGCGCGTAGCCCAGGGCGATGAGGACCGGGAACGTCACAAGTGTGCCCGAGCCGACCACGCTGTTGATGGTTCCGGCCCACAAGCCCGCGAAAAAGATCAGGATGCCGCTAAGGATCTCCACTGCTTCTCGCTGCCCCGGCCTAGCGGCGGGCGGTGGCCGTGTAGCGGCCGGAGTTTTCCGTCACGTCCAGGGGAAGGCCGAAAGTGTTGCTGAGGTGTTCTGCCGTGAGGACTTCCTCGATGGGTCCCGCGGCAACCACCCCGCCGTCGCGAAGCAGCATGGCGTGGGTGAACCCCGGAGGAACTTCTTCAAGGTGGTGCGTCACGAGAACCATGGCGGGAGCGTCCTCGTCGCGGGCGAGCTCACCGAGTTTGTGGACGAGCTCTTCCCGTCCGCCAAGGTCGAGGCCGGCAGCCGGCTCGTCGAGCAGGAGCAGCTCAGGATCGGTCATGAGCGCCCGGGCGATCTGCACGCGCTTGCGCTCTCCTTCGGAAAGCGAGGAGAAGGAGCGGTTCAGCAGTGGACCCATCCCCCATTCGTTAAGGAGGCCGAAGGCGCGACGTTCGTCGTCGCGCTCGTATCCCTCGCGCCAGCGGCCGGTCACGCCGTAGGCAGCGGTCACCACGACGTTGAGCACGTTTTCCTGCTCCGGTATCTGGGTGGCCAACGCCGCGGAGGAAAGGCCGATGCGCGGACGGAGCTCAAAGACGTCCACCCGGCCCAGCGTCTCGTCAAGGATCCCGGCTTTCCCGCTCGTGGGATGCATCCGGGCGGCGGCGATCTGGAGCAGAGTGGTCTTGCCGGCACCGTTGGGACCGAGGATGACCCAGCGTTCGCCTTCATTGACCTGCCAGTCAACCTTGTCCAGCAGGGTCTTGGTACCTCGGACAACGCTGACGGAAGCCAATTCAAGAACATCACTCATAGGAGTAGACACTAGGACAAAAATAGGGGCGATAGATAACCGGAACTTCGGTCACACTGTTTGCGGGACGCCATGAATGAAACACGAGTTCGGGCGGCGGTTCCGCGCTCGCTAAGATTGCAGCCATGAGTTCGAACTTGACCGCGGTCAGCTATGGCGTGAATTTGTCCCTTTCGGAGCTTGAACACCTGCGAAAGGTGCTGTCCGGCTCGGGGGCTTCCTTCACGTCGGAGTCGCGCTCGGGGGACGATCGCTTTGGGGTCTACACCATTCGCCTGGCCGTTGACGGGGCTACCGTCGCCGACTTGTCGGGCCTCCGGCGCAGGGTCGCCGATGCCGCGGCACCGGGCATGGACACCGCTATCGTCGCCGACGCGCTGCGTGACGCTTCACGGAAGCTGCTGATCATGGATGTGGACTCCACCCTGATCCAGCAGGAAGTCATCGAACTGCTGGCCGCGCACGCCGGCAAGCGCGAGGAAGTAACGGCCGTGACCGAGGCCGCGATGCGCGGCGAACTGGACTTCGCGCAAAGCCTCCACGCCCGGGTGGCGGTCCTCGCAGGCCTGCCGGCCGCCGTCGTCGACGCCGTCCGCGCCGAGGTGCGCCTGAGCGAGGGCGCGGCGGAACTTGTGGCTGCTTTCAAGGCCGCCGGCCATACGGTGGCAGTGGTGTCAGGCGGCTTCAACCAGATCCTGAGGCCCATCGCGGAGGAACTCGGCCTGGACTACTGGATTGCAAATGAACTTGAAATCGTCGACGGCTTCCTCACGGGCAAGGTCCTTGGCGACGTGATCGACCGGGCCGCCAAGGAGAAGTACCTTCGCGAGTGGGCAGCCGCCGAGGGAATCGACCTGGAGCACACCATCGCCGTGGGCGACGGCGCGAATGACCTCGACATGCTGGGCGCGGCGGGCATCGGTGTCGCGTTCAACGCCAAGCCTGCCGTCCGGGCGGTAGCTGATGCCGCCATCAACATGCCGTACCTCGACGCGGTCCGGCATATCGCCGGCGTCTAGCCCGAAGTCATGCGCCATGAAAAAGCGGCCCGGGACTGGGTAATTCAGACAGTCCCGGGCCGCTTATTCATACGCTAAAAACTATCAGGCGCTCTTGCCGAAGTAGTCGGCGCCGCCTACGTATTCGGTGTGGCCGCTCTCGACGTCGGCCGTGACCATCTTTGCCACCTCGGCGGCGAATTCCTCCACCGAGTACAGCTTGCCGGCCTCGGCCCGGCGGGCCTCGATGGCACCCGGGTTGGAGCGGTCCAGCAGGGTCGCCGTCACGGTGCCCTCAATCATGTCGCCGGAAACCACTACGAGCGAGATGCCCTTGTCGGCCAGGTTCGGGAGCAGTTCGCGCAATGCGACTTCGCCCGCGCGCTTGCTGCGGGCAACGGGCTCGTACTCAGGCATCGTCGGAACAGTCTCGACGAAGTGCGCCTGGTGGCTCGTGACGAAGACCACGCGGGAGCCTTCCGGCATCAGCGGAACAGCGGCGTTGAGCATGTTGATCTGGGCGTCACGGTTCAGCTTGAGGGCGTAGTCCTCCTCCATGCCGGATTCCATGCCCCCGGAAGCGTTGAGCACGAGGACGTTCAGCGAACCGAATTCCTCCATGGCCGCGCTGGCCAGCGTCTGGACGCCTTCCTGCGTCGTCAGGTCAGCGCCGACGGCTACGGCACGGCCGCCGGCTGCCTGGATCTCGCCCACTACTTTGTTGGCCCGGGGGGCTTTCTGGCGGTAGTTGACGACGACGGCGGCGCCCTCGCCAGCCAGGATCTTGGCTACTTCAGCGCCGATGCCGCGTGAAGAACCGGTGACGATTGCCGTCTTGTTGTCCAGCAGTCCCATTCGTGCTCCTTTATTCAAAACGTCCAACTTGTTCAAAACATCCAAATTCCATTGGTCCCGAGTCAATCATGCCAGCGGTAACCCTGATCTAGTGGCCCATGCCCAGGCCGCCGTCCACGGGGATGACGGCACCGGAAATGTATGCGGCTTCGTCGCTGGCAATCCAGCGGACCACGTTGGCGACCTCGGAAGCCTCGGCAAAGCGGCCCGCCGGAACACTCGCCAAATACGCCTTCTGGGTGTCTTCGGGAAGCTCAGCGGTCATGTCCGTGTTGATGAAGCCCGGTGCCACCACATTCGCTGTGATGCCCCGGCTGCCAAGTTCCCGGGTGAGGGAGCGGGCGATGCCCACCATGCCCGCCTTCGAGGCCGAGTAGTTGATCTGTCCCGGGGCGCCGTAGAGGCCCGACACGGAAGAGATCAGCACAACCCGGCCCTTGCGCATGCGGATCATGCCTCTCGAGGCCCGCTTGATGACCCGGAAGGCGCCGGTGAGGTTGGTGTCGATGACGGAAGTGAAGTCGTCCTCGCTCATGCGCAAAAGTAGCGTGTCCTTGGTGATGCCGGCGTTGGCTACCAAAACCTCCACCGGCCCGTGGGCAGCCTCGACTTCCTTGAACGCGGCGTCAAGCGAGGCCTCGTCCGTCACATCGGCCTTGACCCCAAGGATGCCCTCAGGGAGGGGTGTTTCGCTGCGGTACGTCACGGCGACCTTGTCGCCGTTGGCGAGGAATGACTCTGCGATCGCCAGGCCGATGCCCCGGTTTCCGCCCGTGATGAGGACACTGCGGGCGGTTGATACTGCTTCAGACATGCTGCTCTCCAGAGTTCCGCGACAGGACTGTGCCGCTTGAAAGTGGGTGATTTCCTGCATCGATCTTAGCCGCCGGGAGTCCCTGGCCGCGGGTAGCTGCGCCCGGCGCGGTTTGGGAGGCCCGTTCCGGGGTGAGAGAATTGAGGGGAGCCGTTGGAGCGTGATGAATCAGCCGTGACAAGAGATAGCAGTCCCCTGCAGGCGCCCGGGGACCCGGACGCCGTTTCAGGTGACCCCGTGGTGCACAGCATTACCGACGCCGCTGCCGCACACTCGGATGACATGCGCGAACGAATGATCAAGTACGCCGTGGCCATGGGTATCCGCTTGGTGTGCCTCTTACTCATTTTCGTGGTGGATGGCTGGTTCAAGATCATCGCCGTCGCCGGGGCCGTATTCCTGCCCTGGATTGCCGTAGTGATCGCCAACGGCAGCGACAAAGCCGAAGTCCACAGCGATGCCTTGCTGGACTACGTCCCGGCCGCGGAGCTGGAAGCGTCACCTGAAGAAGGGGAACCGGCCGCGGCTCCCGTCACCGTCTTGGAAGGCGAACTCATCGACGACGACGCCACCCACCAGGACGTTTCCGGCCCGGAACCAGCCGACAACACCAACGCTGGCAAGCGCCAATATCCGCTCGGCGGGGAAGAGCAGGCGGCTTCATGAATATCTTCACTATGGGCGGCCTTGGGCTGGAGAATGAGCAGCATGCCGGCCAGGGCGAGACGCCTCCGGCTGTCTGCTCACGCAAGGCATGCCGCGCCGAAGCTACGTGGCAGCTCCTGTGGAACAATCCGCGCATCCACACTCCCGAGCGCCGCAAGGTGTGGCTGTCCTGCGAGGAGCACCGGGAATGGTTGGAAGACTACCTGCAGACCCGCGACCTTTGGAAAGAGACCATACCGTTCGCGAAGACCATTAACCCAGGCGAGGCCCGCTGAATGTACCGCTTCCTTTTTTCCAGCAAGTGGCTGGGCTATTTCGTCCTGGCCCTGATCTTCGCCACCGGCTGCGTTTTACTGGGCCGCTGGCAAATGGACCGCAGGGCCGAAACGCTGGCCGAGATCAACCGCGTTGTCACCAACTACTCGGCCACTCCCCTTCCCTTCTCCGCCGCCAAGGCGGAGTTCCAGTCCCTGGACCCCGAACGGGAATGGGCACAAGTTGAGCTTCACGGCAGGTATGACGTTTCGGGCCAACGCGTCGTCCGTAACCGCCCCCTCAACGGCCAGCCGGGGTACGAAGTAGTGGTCCCGTTCCGATTGTCGAGCGGCGAAGCGGTAGTGATTGACCGCGGATGGTTGCCCATCGGAAACAAGACTCCCGGCCACCCCGACAGCATCCCGGCCCCGCCGGCCGGCGAGGTGACCGTCGTCGCCCGCCTGAAGGCCTCTGAACCGGATCTGGGCCGCGGCGCCGTGGACGGCCAGCTGGCATCCATCGATCTTCCTTCCTTTGCCACGGAGCTTGGCTATCCCATCATGACCGGCGCCTACGGGCAGCTCGCCACTGAGTCGCCCGCCGTCCAGGCGATGCCCGCGCCGTTCGCCAAGCCGGCAACGGACGAGGGCACGCATCTCTCCTACTCTTTGCAGTGGTTCGCCTTCGGCGTGCTGATGTTCGTCGGTTTCGGCTACGCGGCCAGGCAGCAGGCCCGCAATGCCCGGATTGATGCCGAGGACGAGGAAGAAGAAATCAGCGCGATGCCTCGTCGCAAGGCACCTGCGCCACGGAAACCAAAGCGGCCAACGGCCGAAGAAGAGGAAGACGCCATCCTGGATGCACAAGGCTACTGAAACGATCCCGGCCCCCGTGCTGAATGTTAAGTCAGCCCTGACCGCGGCCGGTGCGCAAGACACCGTGCGCACCTTCGACGACGATGTCCCCACCGCCGCTGCGGCAGCTTCCTTGCTGGGTTGCGATATTGCGGCCATCGCAAACAGCCTGGTCTTCGAACTTGACGGTGCTCCCCTGCTGATTCTCGCGAGCGGGGCCGCGAAGGTGGACACCGCCTTGGTAGCGGCCTCCTTGGGGACAGCCAGGATCCGCAGGGCCAGCCCGGACTTCGTCTTGGAACACACCGGTCAGGCCGTAGGTGGCGTAGCTCCCCTTGGACACCCGCAGCCCATAAGAACGATCCTCGACATTTCGCTCCAGGAGCATCCTCTGCTCTGGGCAGGCGCGGGTGACCATAACTCGATGTTCTCCATCAGTTACAGCGAACTCCAGCGGATTACGGCCGCCCAGGCCTTGAAGGTCCGCTGAGCCGGTAGTCCGGCAGGCCATTGATCCGCTACGGCCGAGGGCTAGGCTGTGAGCATGGCTGAATACACCTACGTCACGTACATCGAAGGAACCCCGGACCAGATTTGGACGGCGCTGACGGACGCAGCCCAAAGCGCTGAGTACTGGGGCCACGCGAATGTCTCGGACTGGAAGGCAGGCTCGCGCTGGGAACACCGGCGCACGGACGGCTCCGGAACCGCCGACGTCGTGGGAACCATCCTGGAAGCAACGCCGCCGGCGCGCCTCGTGAACACGTGGGAGGATCCCGCGGTTCCAGCGGTGGTGAAGCCCGACGTGGTCACCTTCACCATCGAGTCACATGACGGAATCGCCAGGCTGACGGTCCATCACAGGAACATCGCCGACGACGAGCAATTGGCGATTGCAGGCCGCGGCTGGTCGGCGGTCCTGTCCAATCTGAAAAGCTACATTGAACTAGGCCGACCACTTGCCTCTGTGCCGTGGGAAATGCCTTGACCCCCAGCCCTAAGCGAGGGTGATGAGGTCCAGGTAGTCTTCGTTCCAGTGGTCCTCGACGCCGTCCGGGAGCAGGACCACGCGTTCCGGGTTCAGCGCCTGCACGGCGCCTTCATCGTGGCTGACGAGCACGACGGCGCCGGAATAGTTTCGCAGTGCGCCGAGGATCTCAGCGCGGCTGGCGGGGTCGAGGTTGTTGGTGGGCTCGTCGAGGAGCAGCACGTTGGCGCTCGAGGCCACGATGGTGGCGAGGGCCAGTCGCGTCTTCTCACCACCGGAAAGCACACCTGCCGGCTTGTCGACGTCGTCACCCGAAAACAGGAAGGACCCCAGGATCCCGCGGACCTCTGCGTCCTTCATGTCCGGAGCGGATGAACGCATGTTCTCCAGGACGGTGCGGTCGTGGTCCAGGGTTTCGTGTTCCTGCGCGTAGTAGCCCACTTTGAGCCCGTGGCCCGGGACGATGTCGCCGGTGTCCGGCTTGTCCACCCCCGCAAGCATCCGCAGAAGGGTGGTCTTGCCTGCACCGTTGAGGCCCAGGATAACCACTTTGGAGCCACGGTCGATTGCCAGGTCCACGTCGGTGAAGATTTCCAGTGAGCCGTAGGACTTGCTCAAACCCTCCGCCGTGAGCGGAGTCTTGCCGCACGGAGCAGGATCCGGGAAACGCAAGGCTGCCACGCGGTCATTCTCGCGGACTGCCTCCAGGCCGCCGAGCAGCCGTTCGGCACGCTTCGCCATGTTCTGCGCAGCGACGGCCTTGGTGGCCTTGGCACGCATCTTGTTGGCCTGGTCCATGAGGACCTGGGCCTTCTTTTCGGCATTGGCGCGTTCGCGCTTGCGGGCGCGCTCATCGGTTTCACGCTGTTGCAGGTAGCGTTTCCAACCCATGTTGTAGAAGTCGATCTGCGCCCGGTTGGCGTCCAGGTGGTAAACCTTGTTCACCGTGGCTTCGAGGAGCTCCACGTCGTGGCTGATCACAATCAGCCCGCCCTGGTGGCCCTTGAGGAAGTCGCGGAGCCAGGTGATGGAGTCCGCATCGAGGTGGTTGGTCGGTTCGTCCAGGAGGAGGGTTTCGGCGTCCGAGTAGAGGATCCGGGCCAGCTCCACACGGCGGCGCTGGCCACCGGAGAGCGTCTTGAGCGGTTGGTTCAGGAGCCGCTCGGGAAGGGCCAGGTTGGAGGAAATAGCTGCGGCTTCGGCCTCGGCCGCATAGCCGCCTCCTGCGAGGAACTCGGCTTCCAGGCGGTCGTAGCGGTTCATGGCTTTGCGCTGGACTGTGGCGTCTTCGCTGGACATGTCTGTTTGGGCCTGCTTCAGCTTGCCCACCACCACGTCGAGGCCGCGGGCGGAAAGGATGCGGTCGCGTGCCAGCTGTTCCATGTCCGGGGTCCGCGGATCCTGCGGCAAGTAGCCAATCTCACCACTGCGGGCAACTTTGCCGGCCGCGGGCAGTCCCTCGCCGGCAAGGACGCGGGTGAGGGTCGTCTTGCCTGCACCGTTCCGGCCCACCAGACCGATTTTGTCCCCCTTGTCCACGCGGAAGCTCACCTGGTCCATGAGCAGGCGGGCGCCGGCGCGCAGTTCGAGTTCCTGGACGGTAATCAATTCGGGGGATGCCTTTCAATGGGGAACACCCGCAGCACCGGAAGTCAAGGCGCGGCTGAAGTGGAGGGGCCGAACAAACGGCCTTTACGATTCTACCGCCCAGCACGTCCCACAGTCGCCAGCGCCAAAGGGTGCCGCGGATGACCGCTGAATAGTAAGTACCCTTGCTACTATTTTCGCCGCGTGGTTAGGTGAAGGTAGGACGATTGCAAGGGAGACTCTCGGTGAGCAGTGCAACAGGATCCGATGGCAAACACGTACGGGCTGACGGTGGCCAGGATGAAATCCCGTACGCCGCCGAACCACGGCGGGACCGGGTGGACGATGTACATGGAAATGGCCCCGGCTATGCTGACGACACCTACGTCGACAACACGAGCAGCTATCCCGTGGTTTCCCCCGCTTCCGACCCAAACGCCGCCACCCGTGAGACCGTCGTCGCGCGCGAAAGGGAGCAGTTCGGCGGAATCAAGATCGGCTCGGCCTTCTTCGGCTGGCTGACCGCAACAGGGATGGCCGTGCTGCTGGTCGCCCTCGTGGCGGCGGCGGGGATCGCTGTCGGACTCGCGAACAACGCGAATGTCACTGACGCAGCGAACCTGGCATCATCGCAGCCCGTCAGCGTTGCGGGGATCATCGCGCTCTTGGTGATCCTGTTCCTCTCCTACTATTGCGGCGGCTACGTTGCCGGACGCATGGCCCGGTTCAACGGCATCAGGCAGGGGTTCATGGTCTGGTTTTGGGCAATTATCGTCGCCGTGCTGGTGGCGTTGCTGGGCTTGTTCGCCGGACCGCGGTTCAATATCCTCGCCACCGTGAACAGTTTCCCGAGGATTCCGGTGAATGAGGGACAGCTGAGCACCATCGGCATCATCGCCGCCCTCGTAGTGGCAGCAGTGACCCTCATCGCCGCAGCACTCGGCGGACTGGCCGGCATGCATTACCACCGCAGGGTGGACCGCGCGGGCTTCACTCCAACAGCAGAGGACGTCGAGGCCTAGCCAAGGCTGCTCCGCCCGCCAATAGCGTCACCCTTTGTACCTTGGCCCCAAGGCCTTGCTGTGCTGCTCGTGGACACCCTACAAAATGCCGTGCCAGGCCGCTCTGTAGTGTCGGTTTCAGGGGATTCAATCCACCCCAGGCACAGACAGGACACACCATGAGCAGCACCGAAACCGCTTCCACGCGACGACCCTCCCCCCGCACCCGCTGGACGTCCACGGACATCGGCCTCATCGCGGTATTCGCGGCCCTCGTGGCCGCATCAACGCTGATTCCAGGCATTCCTGTCGGCGCCCTGGGCGTGCCGATCACCCTGCAGACCCTCACCGTCATCCTGACCGGCCTCGTGCTCGGCGGCGGGCGGGCCTTTGCCGCCGTCGGGCTTTACACCCTGCTCGGTTTCGCCGGACTGCCGATCTTCAGCGGGGGCCGCAGCGGTCTCGGCATCCTGGCCACACCGTCGGCCGGCTACATCATCGCTTTTCCCTTGGCGGCGGCCGCCACCGGCTGGCTGGCAGCGATCGTGATCCGCAAGACCGTCAAGCACCGGGCCGTTTTCCTGTTCGCCGCCGCCATGATCAGCACCATCGTCCTCATCCACGGCCTCGGAGTGCTTGGCTTCATGATCAATGGCAAGTTCGACTTCGCCAAGGCATTCCTGGCTGACCTGCCCTACTACCCCGGCGACACCATCAAGAACGTCTTGGCGGCAATCATCGCCGTCGCGCTCCACAAAGCCTTCCCGGACATCCTGGTCCGCCGCGTCAAATAAAGCAGGAACAATCAGTACATGAACACCATCATTCTCAGCGACGTCTCAGTGCGCGTAGCCGTCGATGGCAGCCCGGCGCCCAAGACTTTGCTGCAGGACGTCTCGCTGGAACTCACTGAGCAACGCATTGCGGTCATCGGGGCCAACGGCTCTGGAAAGTCCACCCTGCTGCGCTTGCTCAACGGCTTGGTGGCTCCCAGCGAAGGTACCGTCAGCGTCAACGGCGCCCACAGCTTGCGGGACGTTCGCCAGGTCCGCAGCCAGGTGGGCTTCGTCTTCACCGATCCCCTGTCGCAACTGGTCATGCCGACGGGGCGGGAAGACGTTGAACTCTCCCTGCGCCGTTCCATCAAGAATTCCAAAGAGCGTGCCGCCCGGGCAGAAGCTGTCCTGCAACGGTTCGGGATCCTGGACCTCGCGGATCAGAGTATTTACGAGCTTTCCGGCGGTGAACGCCAATTGCTCGCCCTCTCGGCCGTCCTCGCGGTAGATCCCGCCGTGCTGGTCCTCGACGAGCCTTCAACGTTGCTGGACCTGCGCAACCGGGAGCTGCTGAGGCTCACGCTTGCGGGCCTCGAGCAGCAGATCATCATGTCCACCCACGATCTCGATCTCGCCCTCGAAGCGGACCGCGCCTTGGTGGTGGACGGCGGCCGGATAGTGTTCGACGGCGGAGCAGCCGTCGCCGTCGAACGCTACCGCGCGCTTTGCGCCGCTGAATCCACTCAAAGCAAGGTGCAGGCGACGTGAGGGGCCAGGGAGTCCTGATCCCCAACTATGTGCGGGGCGACTCGATCGTGCACCGCACGCCCCTGTGGCTCAAATTTCTCTTGGTTGCCGGCTGCGGCCTGGCATCGTTCCTGATTGTCGATTGGCTTGTCTCGGCCGCGGTCCTTGCCGTGATGTGCGGACTTTTCCTGCTGAGCGGCGCGGGACTCAAACGCCTCGCGCGTTCCGTGTGGCTCGTGACGCCCATCCTCGTTGCGATCGGCGCCTTCCAATGGTGGCAGCTGGGCGGCCCCGTTGCCGCGCGGATCGTGCTCAATGTGCTGGTCTGCGTCGTCGCGGCGTCGGTACTGACGGTCACGACTCCGGTGCAGGCACTGCTGGACGGGGTGGTTGCCCTGTCCAAGCCCTTCCAGCGTTTCGGGGCGGACCCTGAGCGCTTCGCGCTTACCATCGCCATCATGCTGCGCAGCCTTCCATTCATTGCCGGCGCATTCTCGGATGTCCGTGACTCGGCCCGGGCGCGTGGCCTTGAACGCAATCCCCGCGCCTTGGTCTTGCCGGTTTTCATCACCACGGTTGCCTATGCGCGGCAGACCGGCGACGCCCTGGCCGCGCGCGGCCTTGGCGATGCCGAGGACTAATCGCCCTGCAGCTGCGAGTACCGGAACATTGCCGCCGTGCCCATTCCACCTGCAATGCTGATCATCGCCAGCGCCAGGCTCTCCCGACCCGGCTGCTCTTCGGCCATCCTGCGGGCCTGGGCCAGCAGCCGCGTCACCAGGACAGCCCCCGACGCGCCGTAAGCGTGTCCCAGGGCCAGCGCTCCGCCGTCGAGGTTCGCCCGTTCCGGTTCCACACCCAACGCGTCAAGGCAAGCGAGGGTCTGCGAAGCGAATGCCTCATTGAATTCCACGAGGTCCAGCTCCCCGGGCTCGCGATCAAGCTCGGCTAGCAACCGTTTCGCCGCCACTGAAGCTCCGATGCCCAGCAGTTCCGGGTCCACGCCTGCTGTGTCGCAGCCCAGGACGAGCAATCCGTCGGCGGCACCAAGTTCCCGTGCCCGCTCCAGCGAGGTGATCACGACGGCGGAGGCCGCGTCAGCGTCGAAGCACGAGTTTCCGGCTGTCACGGTTCCGCCCGGTACGAATGCGGGCGGGAAGCGGGCCATGAGTCCGGCCTTCAGGGATGCCCGGGGTCCGTCATCCGCCTGCAGCACGGCGCCCCCGGCTTCCAGGGGAACAATTTCCGGGGCGAACGCGCCCGCGGCAGTGGCTGCAACCGCCCGCTGGTGACTGCGCAGGGCGAACTCGTCCTGCTGTTCGCGGCTGATGCCGCACTCGAGTGCCACGTTCTCGGCGGCCACCCCCATGTCCGGGTCCCCGAACTCGGGCGGCACAAAGGTGGCCCGGGTGTAGAAGTCCGGCTCGCCGTCGGGGTCTGGATTTCGCCTGGCACGCAGCGGGGCAGTACTGATACTCTCCACTCCTCCGGCCAGGTAGATGCCATTGCCGCCCGCGGCCACGAGCCGGGACGCCAGGGCAATGGCATCGAGTCCGGAACCGCACTGCCGGTCCACGGTCAGTCCGGGGACCCCTACGGGCAGTCCCGCGTGCAGTGCGGCATACCGGGCCAGGTTTCCGCCTCCGCCCACCGCGTTGCCGATCACGACGTCGCTGACGTCCGAACCGGCAACACCCGTGGCTGTCAGGAGTGAACGGAGGACAGGAGAGAGGAGTTCCTCCGCGCGAAGCGACTTCAATTGTCCGTTGGCCCGGCAAATAGGTGTACGCAGGGCGGCAATGATCACTGGTTGGCGCGAAGGGTCCAACCCGGTGCACGGCTCACGGCTAGGCAAGGGGTTTCGCTCGCGGATCGTTGTTCTCAATCCAGTCGAGCAACATCCGGCGGCTGACCTTCCCGCGGTCGGTCACGGGCAATTCGGACAGCGTGAAATACCGCTGGGGTCGCTTGTCCCTGGCGAGCAAACCGTCCAGGCCGGTCTTCACTTGGGTTGCCGTCACCGAACCGTAGGCGGGCACGATTCCTGCGACGACTTTCTGGCCGCGGACTTCGTCGAGCATTCCGGCCGCAAGGGCAGCCGAGACCCCGGGGACCGATGCCAAGGCGAGCTCCACTTCGTGAGGATAGACGTTCCTCCCGGAAGTGATGATCATGTCGGACCGACGTCCGAGGATATGCAGGACACCGGAGTCCACATAGCCCTGGTCCCCCACCGTGTACCAACCGTCAAAGCACCGCAGCGCCTGGCCGTCGTCGCCCCACAAATACCCGTTGCTGACCATGCCGGAGCGGACACAGATGTTCCCGTCGGCCCCTTCGGGCCGCTCCGCGCCGTCGTCGTCCAGTATCTTGAGTTCGACGCCGGGAAACGGTCCGCCGATTCCCGTGCCGCCGACGTCGAGCGGTTCACCGGCGGCAAGGCGCGTTCCGGAAACGAAACTGAGCTCGGACGCACCGTAATACTCGAAAATCGCCGCATTGGGCGCCCAACGCCTGGCGGCCTCAAGGGTGCGGGCGTCCAGCTTCGAGCCTGCGCAGATGATGCTCCGCACGCCGGATGCGTCCACGCCTCCCGCCAGTCCGCGCTCGCTCAACAGGCGCAGCATGGTGGGCACGAGGACCAGGCGGGTGACGCCGTCGTAACTGATGGCTGCGTGGACATCGCCGACGTCGAAGGTCTCCATGGTGTGGAAGGCCGCCCCGGCGTACAGGCATTCGGACAGGGCGTACAGGTTCAAGCTCGCGGCCAGCGGCCCGGGCGCGAGGGTCCTGTCCTCCGGTGTGAGCCCGAAGAATTCGATGGAGGCATCAAACGAAATCTGCCACGAACGCCGTGAACGGGTGAAGGCCTTGGGAACGGACGTGGTTCCGGACGTCAGGCCGATCAGGAACGTGGTGTCGGGACGGCCGTCGGCCAGCTCGTCGCCTATGCCGGACAGGAGGCCGGTGGCCGGCCCGGCTTCTCCGATCCTCTGGGTGACCTCATCGATCATGGCTTGCGGCCACAACGGGTCGAGCACGGCGCAGCGCCGCTCGCCGGCCACGGCGGCCGTGTACGCCACCACGAAGTCCAGGGAATTGGGCTCGGCGAGTACCGTCGTCGCGGCCGTCTCCCCCTGGCGCAAGGTTGCGGCGTCCCGAAGGTCAGCCCAGTTGAGCCGCTTGCCGTCAACGACGACGGCCGTGTCGTCGGGGCGTTCATCGGCCCAGAGCTGAAGTTTATCCAGGAAAGGCATCATCGAATTTTAGCCTGCACCGCACGCCCAGAGCCTTCTGTGACGCCTATCGCTCCGATAGCGCACTTTCGGGGCGTCAAGTGGCGATAACTTAGAGTACGTCGACGGCCGGCCACCTTCGCTGGAAGGTGAC